>DAOUQP010000003.1 GCA_030625575.1 Eubacteriales bacterium
TGAATTATGGAAGAGTTTTCCCTTTTTAACGCCTGTATTGAAGTGGGCAGGCTTCAGCCCAATCAACAGAAGGAACAAAAATCCACAGGAAGTGGAAGATTTAATAATATATTTGGAGGATACAAAAGACAAAACCTTGATTATATGCCCAGACGGCAGGCATATTGATCCGGAAGTCGCTGCGAAATTAGGACGAGAATATTGCAAAATGGTTAAAAAAGGGTCGTTTTATATTGCAGCCCAATCAGGCAAAAAGGTGTTGCCGGTATTTATAGAGCCAAATCGATATTTTAAAAGAGTCCGTGTCCTTTACGGCAATCCGATTGATCCAAAGACTTTAAATATTTATGATGAGAACGGGGAAATATCTAGGAAAAAATTAAATGTTTTTATCGAAGAATGGCAAAAAGAGATTTCACGCCTTTATTTTGAAGCACCATTGATGGAAGATAGGGAAGTAAGAGAGTATAAAATTCATAAAGTATATCGTGAAAGCGATGGATACGACGTAAAAGTCGATCCGAATATTGCATACCGATCCATGCTGTGAAAGATGTCCGAGTATTGACCAAAGAATAATAATATTGTATTATATATTAGCTATATGCAACCTTTATGGTTGCTTTTTTGATGAAATAGGTGATTTTATGAAAAGAACCAAGGCTATAATAGTATCTCATAAAGCTGATAAAAGACTCGTTGAATTTTTTCGAGAGTTGGATTTAGAAGTGATTTTTACAAAAGAAAATAAATTTGTTTATGATGCCATATCGGACCATCCAGATTTGTTTATTTTTCAGGATAAGTCAAGATATATTATCGACCCGAATATGTATGATTATTATGTTGATCGTTTAAAGAAATACGATGTTGAAATAATCAAAGGCAGAAAGAATATTGGATTCAAGTATCCTGATAATGTCCTTTATAATTCTGTAGTTATAAATGATATATTGATAGGCTCAAAATATAATGATGATTCAATTCAAGATCGTTATGATGAGAAAATATTAGTAAAACAAGGATATACAAAATGTAATGTTTTGCCGGTTGACAATGAAAGCTTTATAACAACCGATGTTGGGATTTATAATAGTACTAAGGATACATTCGATGTTTTGCTTATTGAACCGAGTGGAATACTTCTAGATCAAATGGAGTACGGTTTTATCGGCGGAACAGGTGGTAAAATATCTGAAAGTGAAATGATTTTCACTGGAAATATTGAATTGCATGAGGATTATGAAAAAATCAAAGAATTTATTGAATCAAAAAATATAGAAATTCACTATCCCAAAGATGTTGAATTGATAGATTTGGGAAGTATTATACCGATATATTAGGAGTGATTAAGATGATAGAAAAATTGTTGTTTTTAAGTTTAATTGGGGCGTTGATAGGATATTCAACGAATGTCATTGCAATAAAATTATTATTTAGGCCTTATGAGCCAACTAAAATCTTTAAATTTCAGGGATTGATACCAAAAAGAAAACCTGATATAGCCATCAGTATAGGGGAACTAGTTGCATCGGAACTAATTATGGTTGAAGAATTGATGGATGTTTTTATTGAAAATGCAGATAAGGAAAAATTGAAAAAAGAAGTTGGAGAGAAGATATCAAGTGCAATTGCAGAAAAATTACCTCCTTTTATACCATCTTCGGTAGTTACCGTTTATGTAGATCAATTCATTCAAGAAAAAGGTGACGATTTAATTAATGAACTTAGTGAGAAGATGATTCACGAGGCAACAGAAAATATCAAGATAAATGAAATTGTTGAAGAAAAAATCATGGCCTTTGATTTTATCAAACTAGAAGAAGTCATTCTTAGAATTGTCCGCAAAGAACTTAGACATATTGAAATATTAGGTGGAGTATTAGGACTGATGATCGGTTTTGTACAAGGGTTGATAGTATTGTCCATCTAATTTGACATTTTTAAATAAAAGTTATAAAATAATAAAAATTACATTTTAGCGATGATGGGAATAAGTACTGTGTAAACTGCTTAAAGAGAGGAAAAGCCGTGGCTGTAAGCTTTTTCAAGTAAGTAATAGAGGAAAACTAATCCCTAAGCTCTGGTTTAGTAGCATAAGCGAAATATCAGCGATTGAAGTCTCGTTACGGCTTTGTGAGTGGCTATTTATCCGATGATTAAGAATTCTATAATGATTAAACAAGAATTCAACAGTCCCTGGATAACGATTTCTAACCATCAGAAAGGTTATATTTCATTCTGATGATAAGAACTCTGTTTATAGCAACTAAGGTGGAACCGCGTTAACTCGTCCTTTAATATTATTAAGGATGGGTTTTTTTATTTTTTAAAGGAGGATGAAAGGTATGATTAAAGTAACATTAAAAGATGGCTCTGTAAGAGAATACGAAAAAGGGATTTCATTATTTGAAATTGCAAAATCTATTAGTGGTCGTTTGGCAAAAGAAGCTATTGTTGGAGAAGTGAATGGAGAAGAAGTCGACTTGTCTTATAAGCTCGATGAAGACGCAGAAGTAGGCATATTTACATTTAATGACGAAGAAGGAAAACATGCTTTTAGACATACAAGTTCTCATATATTGGCACAAGCTGTACTTAGATTGTTTCCAGGAACAAAACTTGCGATAGGTCCTCCGATTAAGGATGGATTTTACTATGATTTTGATTCAGAACATGTATTTACTCCTGAAGATATGGAAAAAATAGAAGTTGAAATGAAAAAAATCATAAAAGAAAAATTAGTGCTTGAGAGATTTGAATTACCAAAGGATGAAGCTATAAAATTTATGGAAGAAAAAGAAGAGTCATATAAGGTTCAATTGATAAATGAACTTCCTGAAGGAGAGATTATTTCTTTTTATAAACAAGGAGAATTTGTTGATTTATGTGCCGGTGTGCATGCTTCTGACACTTCTAAAATAAAGGCTATAAAATTATTGAATTTAGCAGGCGCGTATTGGAAAGGTGACGTCAAGAATAAGATGCTTCAAAGAATTTATGGAACATCATTTTCAAAGGCATCATTGCTTGAAGAATATATTGTAAGATTAGAGGAAGCTAAAAAAAGAGACCATAGAAAACTCGGTAAAGAGTTAGAACTATTTGCTCTATTAGAGGAAGGTCCTGGTTTTCCATTCTTTTTACCTAAAGGAACAATACTTAAAAATCAATTATTAGAATATTGGAGAGAAATTCATACTAGAGAAGAATATGTTGAAATTGAAACACCGATAATTCTCAACAGAAAACTTTGGGAAACTTCAGGTCACTGGTATCATTACAAAGAGAATATGTATTCTTTGAAAATCGATGATGAAGATTATGCTATTAAGCCGATGAATTGCCCAGGTGGAATGCTGGTTTACAATCAGAGTATAAAATCATACAGAGACCTACCGATAAGAATGGGCGAAATAGGTCGTGTCCATAGACATGAATTATCAGGGGCTTTACATGGATTGATGAGAGTAAGAGCATTTACTCAAGATGACGCACATATCTTTATGCTTCCTGAGCAGATAAAAGATGAAATCATGGGTGTAACTAGATTGTTTGACGAAGTTTATTCAACATTTGGATTTGAATATTTCGTAGAGTTATCGACTAAACCTGAAAAATCTATGGGTTCTAAGGAAGAATGGGATCATGCAGAGGCATCATTAGCTGCAGCATTAGATGAAATGGAAATTCCTTATAAAATCAATGAAGGGGATGGAGCTTTCTATGGCCCTAAAATCGACTTTCATTTAAGAGATGCCATTGGACGTTCTTGGCAATGTGGAACTATTCAACTAGATATGCAATTACCTCAAAGATTTGAACTATCTTACATTGGAAAAGATGGCGAAAAGCATAGACCGATAGTTATTCATAGAGTGGTTTATGGATCAATAGAAAGATTTATCGGTATTTTGATAGAACATTTTGCTGGAAAATTCCCACTTTGGGTTGCTCCTGAGCAAGTCAAGATTATCCCGGTTGCTGATAGACATGCTGATTTTGCAAAGACAATTAAAAAACAGCTTTATGATGCAGGTTTACGTGTAGGAGTAGATGAAAGAAGCGAAAAAGTAGGTTACAAGATAAGAGAAGCTCAACTTCAAAAGGTACCGTATATGTTGGTAGTTGGAGATAAAGAGATTGAATCAGGAGATATTTCTGTAAGAAGTCGTGATAAAGGCGAAATTGGTGTTCAATCTATTGAGTCGTTTATTGAAGATCTTCATAAAGAGATTAAAGATAAAACTTTTGATTTATAAAACAATAAAATAATGCATGATGCTCATTTCTTATTATTGTATAAAGAAAGAAAAGCCAAAGGACCACTCAGGTTAAGGGATATATTTTAAATATATCCTTTTTTTTTGTTGATATATCGGAAGATTTCAAATCGAAGCAATATTCTGACTATTGTTAAATTATAGATTAATTGTAATAGTAATATACGTATGATACCATGAATAAATATTCTTATATTACAATATTGTAATATAAGAATATAGGGAAAAGGGGGTTGTTATAATCAAAATTGATATTTTAAATGAAAAAGAAAACAAACAAGAGCTTATTGAAAAAAAAGTAGATTTGCTTAAGGCTATTGCTCATCCAATTAGACTTTGTTTATTAAACTGTTTGATTTATCAGGATGAATGCAATGTTACAAATATGATAGAGCTTTTAGGCAAACCTCAGTCGACTATTTCGCAGCATCTAGCTAAATTAAGAGCATATGGAATTGTTGAAGGAAACAGAAAAGGACTTGAAGTGAAATATAAAATAATAAATGATGATGTTGAAAAAATAGTTAGAATACTTTTAAAGAAAAACGATGGGGATTAAATTTTAAGAATAGGGGGGGAGAAAATTGAAAAAAAACATATCATCTTTTTTGATTATTTGGATTACATGGATTTTGTTGACTGGAATTAATATCAACGAACTTATTGTAGGTTTTATCGTTTCGGCATTATTGTCATATGTTATTTCAAATCTAATCGACTATGAATTTAGTTTTAATAGTATCCCAAAAATTATTAAATTCTTAGTTGTTTATATTCCAGTATTTTTATTCGAATTAATTAAAGCAAATCTTGATGTCGCGTATAGGGTGTTAAGTCCATCTATGCCTATCAATCCAGGTTTTGTAAGAATACCGACGAAAATAAAAAGTGAATATGGAAGACTGACTTTGGCAAATTCAATAACACTTACTCCAGGAACCCTGACAGTCGATGTTTCTGAAGACAGTGTATATATTCATTGGATTGATGTTAAAGGAAACAATAACGAAGATTATCAAAAGAATGTATCTGCTTCTTTTGAAAAAATTTTAGGAGGTATTTTCAATTGATAAATACATTAGTGTTTTTACTTATTGGAATTGGCGTGTTTTTTGCTTTTCTAAGACTTGTTATTGGACCTTCTAGTTTTGATAGAGTACTTAGTTTGGATATTATCAATATAATCGTAACTGGCACTTTAGTTTTTGTGGGATTTATCTTCAATAATGAGTTATACCTTGATATTGCAATAGTTTATGCGATACTTTCATTTATTGAAACTGTTGTATTTGCAAGATATTTGGAGGGAAGCATATGATGTATATAGCATATTTTTTCTTGATTTTAGGAGCGTTTTTTTATGCTATAGGAGGTCTTGGAGTTTACCGTATGCCTGATGTATACAATAGATCTCAAGCAGGCACTAAAGCCACTACACTAGGTACACTTGCATTGCTGATAGGAATTGCAATAATAAATCCATCTTGGATTCCAAAATTATTGATAATAGTTGTTTTTATAGCTATTACGAATCCTATAGGAAGTTCGGTATTGGTTCGTAGTGCATATTTAAAAGGTGCAAAGCAATATGAAGGAACGAATATCGATGAGTTGAAAGAGTATTATAACAAGGAGGATGCCAACCATGAGACTAATTAGTTTAATTGAGACAATTACATCCTTGTTATTGATTTTATTGGCCATACTCGCAGTAAGCAGTAAAAAAATGATTACTTCGATAATATACTTATCATTTCTTAGCATGCTTGCTGTTTTAAGCTTTGCGATAATGAAGGCGCCCGATGTTGCGGTCACTGAAGCTGTAATTGGCTCTGGACTCGTGACTGCTGTATTTTTATTCACTCTCTTATCTATGAAGAAAGCAGGTGACGAGTGATGAAGAGAATAGCTGTAATAATACTTTTAGGCGTTTTAGGATTCTTTATTTTTAGTGGAATTTATAGCAATGAAGCATTTACAGAGTTTGGAAATGTTGATTTGAATAACAGGGTTTCAAACAAATTTATTACAAAGAGCGTCACTGATGAAAACGACATAGTCGAATTTGGAAAGTCTTCTAATTTAGAAACAGGCTCAGCAAACTATGTAACTTCAATTGTAGTGAATTATAGATCGTTCGATACTCTTGGCGAGGTTACTGTGCTTTTCATATCTTCTTTAGGAGTTGCTCTTTTACTTGGAACACTTGGTGGTAAATTAACGCATAAGTATAGAGCCAATTTTATCTTGAGAGTTGGGGCTAAAACGATTTTTCCATTGATAGCCTTGACGGGAATATATATCTTTATTCATGGACATTTAACTCCAGGTGGAGGATTCCCAGGTGGAAGCATGATTGCATCCGCAGTGCTTTTGCTGTATTTAGCAGATGAAAACTTTAGGGCTAAAATGAGTTCGTTCAAACTTGCTGAAAGTTTCGCGGGTAGTTTATATGTGCTCATTGGTATATTTGGACTATTAACATCAGGATATTTCTTAAACAATTTCATGAACACTGGTGTAATAGGAGATTTGTTTAGCGCTGGTATAATACCAATCGTATATGTCCTTGTCGGACTTAAGGTTGGATCAGAATTGACAGGAATTATCACAGATTTCCTGAAAGTGGAGGTCGATGAATAATGATACAATACGTTTCGATTGTGCTTATGCTAATAGGCATATATGGATTATTAATAGATAGAAACATTATTAAAATAATAGTGGCACTCAATATTTTTGAAGTAGGCTTAAATATATTTATTGTAAGTGTCGGTTTTGTGAGTGGAGGAGTTGCTCCAATTTTAACATCTGTCAACAGCAATTCTGCATTGATATATGTAGATCCGCTTCCTCAGGCCTTGGTGCTTACTTCTATAGTGATCGGGCTAGGTACTACTGCACTTGCTCTTGCAATTGCAAGAAAAATGTATAATGCTTATAATTCCTTAGATCTTGATGAGATTGGAGGGATGGATAATGACTAATCCAGTGCTGCTTATAGTAGTTCCTCTTTTACTGGCATTTTTATCAGTGGCCTTAAAAAATAATAAAAAGCAATTGCTCTTTATAGCGGCTGTTTTCAATGTTGTGGGAGTATTCATTATAGAAAATGGAAGCTACGTTATTGGTGGATTTAGAGCTCCATATGGAATTAATCTCAATTTAGATGCCTATTCGCATTTAGCTGTATTAGTAATAAATATCTTGTTTTTATTGATTATTACAATGTCTAATGAAAAGACAAAAGAATTTTCAACTGTATTATTGGTAGCGTTAGCCGGCTTAAATGGAATGTTGCTTACAGGAGACTTGTTTAATTTATTCGTTTTCTTGGAAATCGTTTCAATAACCGGTTATATATTATCGACTGAATCTAAAAAGTATAAATATTCATTTAATTATTTAATATTAGGAACAATAGGATCTGGGCTGTATCTTTTTGGATTGATTATTCTTTATGCTATATTTGGAAGTTTGAATATGGCGGATATAAGCTTTAAAATGCTTTCTTACGATACAGGCAAACTTGTAGTTCCAATATTTTTAATGTTCATCGGACTTGCTGTTGAAGCAAAATTGATACCATTTAATGGTTGGGTGAGAGGTGTTTACGGAAATGCAAATAGTTTGATAGGATCATTATTTGCTTCAGTATATGCGGGAACGATTTTATTTGTATTCGGCAGAGTTTTTGGACAGGTCTTAGTCCTAAGTGAATACCTTGTGGCTGTATTTGTAGCAATCGGCGTAATCACATTGATTGCTGGAGAAGTAGCGGCGTTCAGTAAAAATAAAATCAGGGAGATACTTCTGTTTTCGAGCATTGCCCAGTCAGGTTTAGTCGCTTTATTGTTTGTAACAGGTTTGATTTTTCCAACTGTACTTCAGCTTTTGAATAATATCATTACTAAAGCTGTCATGTTTACTATCGCAGGCAAAATTTCTGATGACGCTGATACTGATGAGGCTGACAAACTAAAAGGAATTTTTGCAAACAATAAAATCATAGGAGTCAGTTTTACTGTTTCAGCACTATCTCTTATCGGTTTGCCATTGTTCTATGGATTTTATTCAAAGATAAATTTGCTTTTAGGTTTGTTTTCAAAAATCAATTATTTTGTCGCAGCATTTATTTTGCTGGCTACTATCATAGAGGGAGCATATTTTATTAGATTATTAGTAAAATTATGGACTCCGGGAGAAGAAGGAAAAGAATCGAATATCAAGTTCGTAACAGATAGAAAAGTAGAGTTCGATTTTAATAAAAAGGTTATCGCTTTTATGCTTTCATTGATTATTTTACTAGCAGGCATATCGCCAAGTCTGGTAAAGACAAATTTGTTTGCAATGAATAAATTGTTGAATGAAGAGAATCCTTCTTATATGTTTGAACTTAAAGGAGGGATGTAATTTGGACTTCAATGCACTGATTTTATTTATGGTTTTTTCTGCTGTTTTATCATATTTAGTATCTAAATCAAATATTAAACTAGGCGCTTATTCAACTATTTTATTTTCTCTAATCAGTTTAATAATATTGTTTTTAGGGAGAAATAATATTGGAAATGAATTTTCATTGCTTTATATGAATTTCAGAGTTACTGCAATCGGCTGGTATTTTTCACTTATAATGATATTGATATATTCGATGACAGCTTTCTTCAACCCGTATTGGATGGAAAAAATACTATATCCAAGCAGCTATAATTTCTTGTATTTATTTTCGCTGGCGGCGACTGTTGGGTTGTTTTTTGCAGCTGATTTGATTACGCTGTTTATATTTTGGGAAGTAGTAGTATGGTCTTCGACATTTATCGTGCCGCTTGGCAAATCAAGAAAGGCAGCTGTAGTATATTTCACTATCAGCAGCATAGGCTCGATGGCTACATTGTTTGCCATAATGTTTGTATATTCAAAGTCGGGAACCTTTGATATCAATGAGGCTTTTAAATTTTTAGCAAGTGAACCTTTAACGGCTACATTTGTATTTTTCACATTTATAACGGCTGGATTGACCAAAATCGGTATTTTCCCATTTCATATTTGGTTACCGCTAGCCCATGGAAATGCACCTCATACGTTTTCCCCTGTTCTTTCAGGTGGACTTGTAAAAATGGGAGCATTCATCGCATATTTAAGTGTCGGTATTCTTCCTGCTTATAAGGCCTTTTCAACTAGTATGACTATTATGGGGATACCGTTTCAGATTTATTTATTGATGGTACTTGGAGCTATAAGTATAGTTGTTGGAACTTTAATGGCCATCAAGCAAGACGATGTAAAAAAATTAATTGCATATTCATCTGTTGCCAATGGTGGATATATTTTGATAGGAATACTTATGATGGACCAAGTGACATTTGCAGGTTCGCTGATGCATATTTTCAATCATGCCATAGCATCAGCTGCAGCTTTTCTTACTATAGCTGCAATCGCTCATAGAACTAAAACTACAAAGATTTCTGAACTTGGCGGCATGATTCATAAAATGCCAGTAAGCTATGTGGTATATTTGATTTCAATTATTTCACTTGCCGGGATTCCACCAATGGGAGGATTCGTATCAAAGTGGCTCATTGTTCAAGGTTTGGCGAGTAAAGGTCTGATATTTATTGCATTCGCTGCATTCTTTGGTTCAATTGGATCTTTCCTTTATGTATTCAGGCCTCTTGCTGGATTGTTTTTAGGACAGCTTGCACCTAAATATGAGAATATAAAGCCATCGACACTAGTAATGAAAATTCCAATGGTGATTCTGGCATCCATGTCGGTATTCTTTGGAATATTTCCTAAATATTTATTAGAAACAATTGGTGAAATCCAAACATCTATAGGAATAGATCCTATAATGATCAACGGTGATACTATTACTACAATAAATGGAGTGCTCAATACAAATAAAGTTGCAGCAATATTTGGCTTTGGGTTTGTTATAAGTTTAATGATATTTTTAGTTCTTCCGAAAAGCAGAAAGGTTGGACTGATGGATACCTATACTTCAGCTGAATTTATTTATACTCCCGAGTTATATCATTATGCGAATAGTTTCTATGCACCATTTGAAAGACTATATAAAAATCACCCGTCTGTAGAGAAATTCCTAGGTAAGTTTGCAGTAAAAACAGAAGAGTTGGGAATTCTCGTGAATTCTCTATTCTTTAGCCACAAGCCTTCGGTTACAGTGCTTTGGGTAATGGCAATTGCTACGTTAATATTTCTAGGTGGTGTTGATATATGAATATAATGAATTTTATTTATGCATTTTTACTATTGGTATTTGTTTTCCTTTTTCAAACGAGCATCACTGGAATAAATAGAAAAGTCATGGCAAGGCTTCAAAGAAGAAGAGGACCAAAATGGTATCAGCAATTTATAGATATTTTCAAAGCCATGAGTAAATCTTCTACAACTCATGGGTGGATATTCGATTTTGGAGTTATAATGGCGCTTGGAGGAATTATGGCGACGACCATTTTGATTCCGATTGGACCATTCAAAGCATTTGCAGATGTCGACAATATATTCATTGTTTCCTATCTACTTGCAGTAGGTATGCTCGGAATGGCAATGAGCGCATCTGGCTCTGGCAACCCCTGGGCAAGTATTGGAGTAAGTAGGGCCCTAACCAACATGCTTGCATACGATGTACCATTTATGGTTTTGATAGTATCGTTCATATATGCTTTTAAAACATCGTCACTATCAGGATTTGCCGCTCTTCAGCAAGGTGCGGGAATTTTAGGATGGAATTTCTTTAGATTTCCACTAGGTGGTATAGTCGCGCTTATTTGTCTACAAGGAATGCTCGGCAAAAAACCCTTTGATTCATTTATCGCTCCTGCCGAAATTGCGTCGGGTCCGATGGTTGAGTATGGAGGTAGACATTTAGGGATGTTGTTTTTATTACACGAATTCTCAACATTCATTGAAGTTTCTATAATCGTTCATATTTTCTTTGGAGGGGGAGCGACTCCTTTGGAATTCATGGTGAAATATGCTCTTTTATATACATTCATGAATATAATTTCAGGTGTGTTTCCGAGATTCAAAATTGATCAAGCAGTCAAGTTTTATTACAAGGTACCTCTTGCGCTTGCGTTTATACAAGGTTTGATTATTATATTTACAGGTTTGGGGGTGTCTTGAAGAATGAAAATTATTAGCAACAACTCTAAAACCGATAAGGAAGACATGAGAAAAATTTGGGAAAAGATCGGCGATTATTTTAGGGCGAATTCAATTTGGATGAAGTGGTATTGCACAGGATGCGGCGCAATAGAGCTTCCCCCGACAATGACTTCAAGATTTGATATGGAAAGGCTTGGCATGGGACCTATGGCTACGCCGAGACAAGCCGATGTTTTACTTATTACTGGTTATCTAAGTTCAAAGACACTTAGAAGAATAATATATTCTTATGAACAAATGCAAGATCCTAAATATGTTGTAGGTTTTGGTTCATGTACAATCAACGGCGGAATCTACTATGATTCATATGCAACAATGAAACAGCTGGACAATTACCTGCCTGTCGATTTATATATTGCCGGTTGCATGCCGCGCCCTGAAGCTGTTATGAATGGTTTCGACACTCTCATATCCATGATTAAAAAAGGTGAGGCGAATGGATGGAAGCATTATAAAGAAAATTATGATTGGTATAGCCGAAATCAATTGCACTCGTTAGGGGAGGTGTATGTTAAAGATGAATTCCATGAATAGCATTTATGAAAATTTAAAGAGTAAATTTAACATATTAGGTGTAGACTACCCTGATGATATGCAAATGGCGATTGATTTAGATGAAAAAGATATTCATACAGTGATTGTATATTTGAAATCGATTGGTTATACACAGCTAAGCATGTTGACATGCGTAGATTGGATCAAAGAAGGTGTTTTTCAGTTGGTTTATATTGTTTTCAACTGGGATAACGGCATTCATATCTTGGTCAGAACAAAACTAGATAGAGAAAATCCAAAGTTTAGAACTATTGTTGAAATATACCCGGGAGCTCAGTTTTATGAAAGAGACGTTCATGAATTTTTTGGAGTAGAGTTCGAAGGCAATGAGATATCATATAAAAATTTATTTCTTGAATTGTGGGATGATATGCCTCCTATGAGAAAAGATTTTGATCCGCAAAAATATTCGGATGAAAAATATGCTGCAAGAGAATACAAATCTAAATTCATTTCAGAAGTAGGTGGCGAAAAATAATGAAAGAAGTCAAATTGTTTTTAGGACCTCAGCATCCAGGAATGCATGGCAATTATAGTGTTCATATGTATGTTGATGGAGATATCATAAAAAAAGCATATCCACTGCCTGGAATGTTGCATCGCGGTTTTGAAAAACTTATGGAAAGAAGACTATGGATGGGTAATATCGCTCTTATTCCAAGGATTTGTGTTGTCGAACCGGATATAAATGAAATGGTTTATGCAATGGGCATAGAAAAGCTTGGAAATATCGAAGTTCCAGAAAGAGCGCATTGGATTCGCATGATAATTTTAGAACTTGCAAGGATTGCGATTCATTTGATGTCGTTTGGAGGAATAGGTGGACCAACCGGTCTATACACTGCAAGTTATTGGTCGATTGCAGATAGAGATCTGATATTGGATATTTTCGAAAAAATAACAGGTGCTAGAGTTTATCATATGTATATTGTAGCGGGTGGAGTTAGAAAAGACTTGCCTGAAGGAATAGAAGAAGAAATTATCGGTCTTTTGGATTATCTTGAAAAAAGATTACCTGAATATGAGGAATTGATACTAAAAAATCCTATTATTCATGCAAGATTAAAGGATAATATCCTTCTCCCAGAGGAAGTGGTTTGGGAATTGGGAGTTACAGGAATCGGGATGAGAAGTGCTGTTGATAAAGAATATGACATTAGAAAGGTCAAACCTTATGCAAGGTATGATCAAGTTGAATTCGATGTTCCATTTGGTCCATATTCGGATGCATATACAAGGGTTAGTTATAAACCTATTGAAATTAGACAAAGCATAAGAATAATCAGGCAGTCACTAGAGAAAATGCCCAAAGAAGGTCCTGTAAGAGTTAAAATTTCAACCGGAAGTGCTCTTAGGTGGACTGTACCTGCAGGGATGGTTTATCCAGTGATCGAATCTGCGAGAGGTGAATATGGTTATCTAATGGTTTCGGATGGATCAGAAATGCCATATAGAATTGCGGTGAGAGGTGCTTCATATCCTCAAGGATTGCTCGGAGTTGAGAAATATCTTCCAGGCCATAGAATTGACGATGCATCACTTTGGATGGATACCATGGGTGTATGTGCACCCGAGATAGATAGATAGGGGGGGATGAATTGACTGTTGACAAAAGTGTGTTTTCACCAATTAGAGCTTGGAAATATTTAATTGAAAAACCCGTGACAATTCCTAAAAAATTAGTTTTTGATACTCCAAGAGAAGCTTCTGACAATTATAGAGGTTTTCATATAAACGATTGGACCACCTGTGTCGGATGTGGTATTTGCGCAGAGATATGTCCAACGAATGCAATTAATATGATAGAAATAGATTCACTTGAGCAATCGACTGGAAACAAACCGGAGCGTCCTGCGATAGATTACGGCAGATGTAGTTTTTGTGCACTTTGCGTAGATATATGCACATCCGATTCACTTTCTATGTCTAAAGAGTATATTCACCTTTCAAAGGATGCAGACACTTTTTATTTTCTTCCTGAGAGTGATGGAATTCATCAAATTGATTTTGACAAGGGATATGATAGAGATGAGGTTTCTGAACTTCTCGATCTTGAAAGGTATGAAATCGACGAAACTCCAATTGAAGGTAGAAATGAATCGTTTATAGAAATAATTAGAGGTTATTCGAAAGAAATGGCTATTGCTGAAGCTTCAAGATGTGTAGAGTGCGGTGTGTGCACTGCTACCTGTCCGGCTAATATGAATATTCCAGAATATATCAGATCTGTTTGGACAGAAAATCTAGAAGAAGGAGTAGATTACCTTTATAAGACTAATCCCCTTTCAAATGTATGTGGTAGAGTGTGTACGCATACATGTGAAACTGCCTGTGTAATTGGAAATAGAGGCACGCCTGTTGCAATCAGATGGCTTAAAAGGTATATTGTGGACAATACTCCTAAAGAGGATTTTGAAAGAGTAGTTCTTTCGAATGTATCAGAAAAAATCAATGGGAAAGTAGGAATTATCGGAGGTGGGCCTGCAGGTTTATCTTGTGCTTATTATCTTAGAACAATGGGATATGAAGTAGATATTTATGAAGAAAGGGCGCTGCTGGGTGGAGCTGTAAGGTATGGTGTTCCTGAATATAGACTTCCAGAAGAATCGGTTAAAGAAGATATCGAAATGATTAGAAAAATGTGTGTGAATTTTATTACGAATACAAAGGTAGGTAGAGATATAAGCTTTGAAGAGATAAGAAACACTCATGATGCCATATTTTCTGGATCGGGAAATTGGATTCCTAAAAAACTCAAGGTTATAAATGTTGATCATAAAGATATTAGATTTGCTACAAAGTTTCTTGAAGAGTCTAGAGATTATTCAAGAGATATGGGGAGAATGCCTGAATTTGAAGATGATATAATAGTTATCGGCGGTGGAGATGTTTCTTTTGATGTTGCGAGATCTTTAGCCAGGCTTCAAAAAATTAAAAATGGTAAAATAAATATAAAATTTATTGCAAGAAAACCGATTGAATTTTTAGCGGCGGATCAAGAGGAAGTTGTTGAAGGAAAAGAAGAGGGACTTGAATTAAGACTTAATAGATCTCCTGTGGAAATTTTAGTGGATGAAAACAATAAAGTTTATGGTGTCAAAGTTGCCAAGTGTACTTCTAAGCTTTCTGAAAATGGAAAAGCCAAGACAACTTGCAGCGAGGAAACCGAAGAAATTTATGCAAAAGAAGTATTTATGTCAGTAGGCAGCGACCCCGATTTTGAGTATTTTTCTAAAGAGATGATGGAAAATCTCGAAATGGATAAAAATAAGATTATTGTAGAAGAAAACGGACAGGTAAAAGGGTATCCATGGTTATTTGCAGGTGGGGATATTGTACGCGGACCAGATATCATTACTGCTGTTGCGGACGGTCATAAGGCTGCTATAGGAATAGATGAGTATTTATATAATAGAGAAAAAATATAATTTTATAATCATTTGACATTAATGAATATTAGTGCTATTATATTTGAGTAATTGAATATGATGAAAGAAGAGGTCCGTAACTTCTCACCTTATAACGATGTAGTTCATAGGGTTAAGATAAATTAGATTATTTATGAGCGGACTTTGTCTGCTCATTTTTTATTGTATATTCCAGAAAAATATTAGGAGGTGTACGTTATTAAAAAAGCTGAAATTAATGAAGACATTCGTGACAGAGAAGTCCGATTAATCGACGTTGATGGGGAACAATTAGGTGTTGTTTCAACGAAAGATGCTATGAACATCGCAATCGAAAAGAAACTTGATTTAGTTAAGATCGCTCCGAATGCAAAGCCACCGGTTTGTAAAGTTATGGACTATGGTAAGTTTAAGTACGAGCAAGCTAAAAAAGAAAAAGAAGCGAAGAAAAAGCAAAAAACAACACAGGTTAAAGAAATTAGATTGAGCTTGAATATTGAATCTAATGATATGCAAACTAAAGCAAATAATGCTATTAAGTTTTTAGAAAATGGAGACAGGGTAAAAGTGTCTTTACGTTTCAAGGGAAGACAATTAGGACATACTGAATTTGGTTATGAGGTCATAAATAAATTTGCTGAGTATATTGGCGAAAATGGACAAATGGAAAAAAGACCAAGTTTTGAAGCAAGAAGTCTTGTTGTAATATTTACACCTAAGAAATAAGAGCATAGAGAGGAGGATTTATTATGCCTAAAATGAAAACACATAGAGGGGCTAGAAAAAGAGTTAAGTTAACTGGAAAAGGTAAACTAAAGAGATCTAAGGCTTATACAAGTCATATATTAACTAAAAAGTCTCCAAAGAGAAAAAGAAATCTTAGAAAAGCTGGTTTAGTATCAGCAGGAGATATGAAGCGTGTAAGAAAGTTATTACCATATATTTAAATAGATTATGATAGGAGGTTAAAGCAATGGCTAGAGTAAAAAAAGGCGTTAACGCTAAGAAAAAACATAGAAAAGTTTTGAAATTAGCTAAAGGATATTATGGACAAAAAAGCAAGGTTTTTAAAGCTGCTAATCCAGCAGTAATGAGAGCTTTGAGATCAGCATATGTTGGTAGAAAATTAAGAAAAAGAGACTTCAGAAAATTATGGATTGCTAGAATCAATGCTGGAACAAGAGCAAATGGGTTATCTTATAGCAAATTCATTAATGGAATGAAGAAAGCTGATATTAACATCAACAGAAAGATGTTATCTGAAATGGCGATTTATGATCCAGAAGGTTTCGCAAAATTAGTAGAAACAGCAAAAGCTGCTTTATAATAACAAAAGAGTCGATTTATGACTCTTTTTTATTTTGTTTAAAAATGTTATAATTACTTGATATTACATACAGGGGGGAACCTATGAAATTCAACAGGTTTCGTAAAAAAGAACTCAATCCTGCTCAGATTTTAGCCATCGGTTTTGCTGGGATCATATTGCTGGGTGCGATTCTGTTAAATCTACCTATAGCTACTATTTCAGGTAAAAGCACTGGATTGATAAATTCGTTTTTTACTGCAACTTCATCTGTTTGTGTTACAGGTTTGGTTGTAGTTGATACAGGTACATATTGGTCGACATTTGGTAAAACTGTAATTTTGCTGTTGATACAAATAGGTGGGTTGGGATTTATGTCGATGACCACACTTGGAGCACTGATTCTTGGCAGCAAGATAACTCTGCGTAATCGATTGATTATGCAAGAAGCATTCAATTATTTTACAATTTCCGGTATAGTTCGATTAGTCAAATATATTCTGATATTCACTTTGTTAATTGAAGGAATTGGAGCATTTTTATTATCGTTATTCTTTATTCCTATTTATGGAGAGGCGAAAGGAATAGCATATGGAATATTTCATAGTATATCGTCATTTTGTAACGCGGGGTTTGATCTAATTGGAAATGGACAGAGTTTTACTCCGTTTGTAAACAGTACATATTTGAATTTGATAGTAATTGGTCTAATTGTTATTGGAGGATTGGGATTTTCGGTATTGTTGGATATTGCCAAGGTTAAATCTTTCAATAAATTGACACTTCATTCTAAACTAGTTGTTACAATGACTGCTATTTTGCTCTCGACAGGTTTTTTGTTGTTTTTTGTATTGGAGTTCAACAATCCTTCAACTATAGGTAATTTGAATTTTGGAGATAAGGTAGTTGCATCATTTTTTCAATCGGTAACTACGCGAACAGCTGGATTCAATACTATAGACACTGCAGGATTGACTGATTCATCAAAATTTTTGACAATGCTTTTGATGTTTATCGGAGGGTCTCCTGGTTCAACAGCCGGTGGAATCAAAACGACTACAATGGCCATATTGATATTGTCTATTGTTGCAGTAATCAGAGGCCGTGAAGATACGGAATTATTCAATAGAAGATTAAGTAGGGATCTTATTAATAGAGCACTTACGGTGTTTGGAATTGCGATATCATTAGTAATATTCGTTACATTTTTATTGACAATCATTGAAAGCAACAAAGAATTTCTTGATATTTTCTTTGAAACGATATCAGCTTTTGGAACTGTCGGACTGTCAACTGGAATTACGGGTGATTTATCAGGATTTGGTAAAATAATCATTTCGTTGACGATGTTTTCTGGAAGAGTTGGGCCGCTGACAGTCATTGTTGCTTTAGCACAACGTCGCAAAAGAAAAGTTTTAATTCGTTATCCAGAAGGGAAAATAAGTGTAGGGTAGGTGTCATATATGAAAAAGCAATATGTAATAATAGGTTGTGGTAGGTTTGGTACTAGCGTAGCAAATAAATTAACGGAGCTTGGTAGTGAAGTGATGGTTATAGATAAAAATGAAGACATTATCCAACAACTATCTGATACAGTCACATATGCAGTTCAAGCGGATCCTACAGATGAAAACACATTAAAATCATTGGGAATAAGAAATTTCGATGTTGCAATTGTTGCGATTGGTGAAGATATTCAGGCATCTATTTTAGTGACTTTGATGATAAAAGAACTAGGCGTCAAACAAATAATTGCAAAAGCTCAAAATGATCTTCATGCCAAGGTATTATATAGGATTGGGGCGGATCGTGTGGTGTTTCCTGAAAGAGAGATGGGCATACGAGTTGCTAAAAATCTGATTTCAGAAAATGTTTTAGATTTTATTGAACTTGCTCCCGAATATAGTATAGTTGAAGTTGTTGTTTTAGAAGAATGGATAGGAAAGAGTTTAAAAGAATTGAATGTTAGAGCACGACATGGAATCAATGTTATGGCCATAAAAAACGGATTGAATATCAACATTAATGTCGATGCTGATGAAGTAATAAAAGAAGACGATATTTTAGTTGTCATAGGTCATAATGATGATATAAACAAGATAAATAATGAATAGGTGTATATAATATGAAATTTATTCAATCGAAGGAAAATAAAATTTTCAAGCAATACAAAAATCTTAATAAAAGAAAATTCAGGGATACATATAATCAATTTCTTATCGAGGGTGAGAAGTTTATCGACGATGCAATCGATAAGAATCAATCGATAGAATGTATTATTGTCAATAATTTCTATGAGAAGTATTTTGAAAAGTACAAAGAATATGAAATAGTTTCATTAGAAGATACTTTGTTCAATGAACTTTCAGATACAGTTCATTCTCAAGGCGTCATTGCGGTGATTAATAAAAATCAATCAATGGATATTTCTTTGGAAGATCCTATTGTCATACTGGATAAATTGCAAGATCCGGGGAACATGGGAACCATACTAAGAACTTCTGTCGCTGCCGGCATTAAAAATATCGTCACCATAAAGGGCAGTGTAGACATCTATAATCCTAAAGTCGTCAGAAGCACGGCTGGAGCAATATTTAATATCAGGAGTATTGAAATTGACGATGTCAAGCATTTTGCCGATGATATAAAAGCACAGGGATACAAGCTTATCACGACAAAAATGGAGGCTGAAACAGCATTCAATGAATATAAATATTCAAAAAAAACAGCGATAGTCATAGGTAACGAAGGGAAGGGAATTTCTAAAGAAATCTTTGAGTTGTCAGACCTGAGCGTCAAGATTCCACTCTTTGGTGAAATTGAATCACTGAATGCTTCAGTAGCTGCAGCCATAATTATCTATGAAATGGGAAGTCAATTAAACAAATAACAAACGATGCACTCAGTCAGTAGATAGATACTGACGAGGTGAGAACGTATTCTATAAAACTTGAAACCAGTTTATAATTAACTTTTAAAGGGTCAAAACATTTTGTTTTGGTCTTTTTTATTTTTTGTATGTCCATCAAAACTTGAGCACACTAGTAGGGCGAGTGTAACATAAAGTGAATTCTACATATTCTATAGAAAAAGAAATATAATGGAATCAATGTGGTATAATGGAAATATATGAAAGTGGTGGTGAAAGTGGATGATTAAATAGATTGATACTTAGAAAAGGAATCAGTTTCTTTTTAAATCCTATCATGAAGAAAATGAGATGGCTATTGTCATTCAGTTCCTAGTGATGAACTTTGGATAGGAGGCTCAGGCTTCTTGTTGTCAAAATTCTGGAAATGCTTCGAAACGTGTTGAAGGAGAATCTAAGAAGTCAAAACTGGGTTTGGAAAATGCAAGAGCTTCCGTTGCGTAGTTGTTCAGGAAGCCCTATTTGCAGGAGGTTACAAATTGATTGAACGCCGAATGAAATTATTTATAATTATCTTTTTAGGTACTATTGGTATAATTTTATTTTTAAATCACAATTTTTCAAATAAAGCAGTTACTAAAATATATGGACAAGTATTCTATATTGAAAACAGTGAAGATACTCAAAATCAAGTGATTTTAAGTGACGTTGTCGATAAAAAATTTGACTTGAATTATGTTTTAAAAAATGAAACATATTTAGCTTTTAAGTACTTACCTAATAAAATTGTCTATATTTATATTCCTTTGGAAAATAGTTATCAAAAAATAATCATAAGCTACAATATTGAAATTAATGATTCTGTTCAAATCCAAATTCCCGATAATGCAAAGGAAATTTACTATTCATTTCCAGAGTACACTGCTACAAGAGCAGTTACTGTAAATATGATAGATTCTATTAATGAAATATGCAATATTACAATTATTGAAAAAAGTAATGATGAACCTGATGTTGGTGGAAATATGAAGAGAAGAGTTTATCTTCAAGAAAATTGTGAAAATGACTTAGAAGTAAAATTTGCAGTATATTCTGAGTTTAACAGTAATCAAATCACTCAAAATTCTGAGATTTATGGAATATACGATTTTGTGTTGGTCAAAAAGTGAGAGTGAATTCTTATTAATATTTGATAGTCATATACGGGAAGGTGAGAATAGTGAAGAAAATTAGTACAAACTTTTATACAAATTTATTTTTAATTGTAATTATTATATTTATTACTGTGTTCTCTTTGATTGGTAATTATCAAGAAAATGAAAAAGAAATAAATTTAACTAAAATATCTGTTGAGTATAATTTAAATCAGATTAAAGATGTATTGGAAAGCAATGATATTGATAAAATATATCTGGATAAATATTATATATATTCAATGATAACAACATCATCATTTATTGAGAAAAATTTATCGTCAAATATACATGACAAATTATTGGAAATAACTATTGAATTCAATGCATTTATGATTTCTTATAAGAATAACGATTTCCTAACCGCCAAAAAAAATATTGATGTTACTATTAATAAAATGAATATTTTATTAACTGAATATGAAAAATTCGCAGACGAATGTTTTATTACAGAGGATTATAGCCCACCAAGACTTAAATATATTTACGCTTTTAAAGATATAAATAAAATGAAGCTAAAATATTTTAAATAACATAATACGTTTTTTATATTGCTTTTTCATATTTAAGTATACTTTTTTGACAATAGCCACCTTTAGATTCATATTTCTATAGAATGTTATTAAAAATGAATCATAAAAATTTGGAATCAATTAAACAAATAATTGTTATACATAGAATAATGTGTTATAATTTTAGCGAAATACGATGATAGAGAAAAGTAGCATTATAAGTATTTTAGAGAGAAAAACCTCGGCTGAAAGTTTTTCATAGGAATGATGTGAAGTTCGCTCTGGAGTAGTCTTCTTGAAATAATAGTAGAGAAGGACGGTTGTGCCGTTATAACTTTCAAGTGGTTTTTTAACAATTTGGGTGGTACCGCGGAGAATGTCTTCGTCCCTTTTATAGGGATGAAGGCTATTTTTATATATAGAAAGGGGATCAAAATGAGAGATAAATTACAAGCTATTTTGAAAAGCGCTGAAGAAGAGATAAAAATTGTTACTTCAAGTGAACAACTCGATGAATTTCGTGTTAAATACTTAGGAAAAAAAGGTGTTTTAAAAGAGATTTTAAAAGGAATGGGTAAATTATCCAATGAAGAAAGACCTTTAATAGGGAAATTTGCTAATGAGACTAGAGAAAACATAGAAAAACATATTGAATCAATGAAAGAAAGAATTAAAAGCATTGAACTA
This sequence comes from Eubacteriales bacterium, assembly GCA_030625575.1. GTDB lineage: Bacteria > Bacillota > Clostridia > Peptostreptococcales > Acidaminobacteraceae > DAOURC01. Next base: position 22,004 of record DAOUQP010000003.1, read on the forward strand.
GAAAATCAATTACTAAAAGAAGATATAGATGTTACATTGCCTAGCAGTGAAATTAATATAGGTCATAAACATCCTTTAAATGTAATACTGGATGAGATAAAGGATATCTTTATAGGGATGGGATATAAAGTTGCTGAAGGACCAGAAGTCGATACTGTCTATAATAATTTCGATGCATTGAATTCTCCTAAGGATCATCCTTCGAGAAGTTTATCGGATACTTTTTATATCAATGAGGAATTGTTGTTGAGAACACAAACTTCACCAGTTCAGGTGAGAACGATGAAGGCCAATAATCCTCCAATTAAAATTATTTCTCCAGGAAGATGCTTTAGATATGATGAATTGGACGCAACTCATTCACCAATGTTTCACCAGATAGAGGGATTGGTTGTTGATGAAGATGTCACAATGGCTGATTTAAAAGGAACGCTGGATCTATTCGCTAAAAGACTTTTTGGCGAGAATACAAAGACTAAATTCAGACCTCACTATTTCCCGTTTACAGAACCGAGTGCAGAGGTTGATGTAAGTTGCTTCAAATGCGGTGGAGAGGGTTGTAAATTCTGTTCTAACACTGGTTGGATAGAAATACTGGGCTGTGGCATGGTTCATCCAAATGTGCTTGAAGAGTGTGATATCGATTCAAAGAAATATTCGGGTTTTGCCTTTGGAATGGGTCTTGATCGTATTACTATGCTTAAGTATGAAATTGATGATATCAGGTTATTGTTTGAAAATGATATTAGATTCATAAAACAATTTTAACAAGGGAGGAAAATCATGAGAGTACCAGTAAAATGGCTAAATGAGCATGTAGAAATAGATGATATAAATATTAAACACCTAGAAGAAAAATTAATTCTTTCAGGTTCAAATACAGAAGGTGTAAAAGACTTTTCAAAGAATAATACAAAGATTGTTATTGGAAAGGTTTTAGAGCAAACAAAACATCCCGATGCAGATAAACTATTTGTTTTACAAGTGGATATCGGTGAAGAAGTAACGCAAATAGTTACTGGAGCCACAAATGTAAATGTTGGAGATTTCCTACCAGTTGCAAAAGTGGGTGCGCATCTTGCCAACGGGATTAAAATTAAAAGAGGTAAATTAAGAGGAGAAGTTTCAAACGGAATGCTTTGTTCACTTGATGAAATTGGATTTGATAAAAGCGTTACACCAAAGATGTTCGATGATGGTATTTATATTTTAGAAGGTGAATATAAAGTTGGAACGCCGTTATTTAAAGCTGTAGATTTAGGAGATTTTGTTATAGAATTTGAAATCACTCCTAATAGACCAGATTGCCTTTCTATAGAGGGCATGGCTAGAGAAACAGGGGCGACATTTAATAGAAAAAGAAAGCAATTAAATGATAAAAATGATTTTAAAGAAAATGATATTAAAAAGTATATAGATATTGAAGTTGAAGATTTGGATTTATGTCCTAGATATGCAGGTTTTGTAATTAATAATGTCAATATCGAGCCATCGCCGCAATGGATGCAAATTAGATTGATGCAAGCGGGAGTTAGACCTATCAACAATATTGTCGATGTTACAAATTATGTCATGTTGGAAGTCGGTCAGCCGATACATCCTTTCGATTTAGATTTAGTGGATGACAAAAAAATAATTGTCAGAAGAGCTTTAGACGGCGAGAAGATGACGACATTGGACTCTGTTGAGAGAACATTGAAAAATGATGATTTAGTAATTGCGAGCGCAAAAAAATCAATAGGTATTGCCGGTGTCATGGGTGGAGAAAATACTGAGATTACTGAAAACACAAAAAATATTTTTGTTGAAGTTGCAAATTTTAATAAAACTGCAATTAGAATGACTTCAAAGCATCTTGGATTGAGAACTGAAGCTTCAGCAAGATTTGAAAAGGGAATAGATTCTGATAGAGTTGGAAAAGCAGTTAATAGATTAATAGAACTTTACTCAGAGATGAATATTGGAGAACTTGTCGATGGAGTTATAGATATTTATCCAAATTTACCAGATAAAAAAAATATCAACCTAAGAACTTCTGAAATAAAGAGAATATTAGGTATTGAGCTTTCAACTGATAATATGAAAGAAATGCTTGAAAGACTTGAATTTAAAGTTGTCGAATTGAATGAAGACGATTTGACAGTCGAAGTACAGTCTTTTAGATTGGATATTTGCGAAGAAATCGACCTTGTAGAAGAAATTGCAAGAATGTATGGATATGATAATATTCCAACGACATTGCCTGGTGGAGTACAATACGGAGAGTTTAATTATAGACAAAAGATTGAAAACAAGGTTAAAAAATTATTGGTGGCAAAAGGTCTATATGAAATTTCTACTTATTCTTTTGTTTCACCTACTGCAGTAGAAAAGATAAATAGAAGCGAAGATGAAATTTTAAATAAATTTGTTCGCTTGATTAATCCGCTTGGTGAAGAATATTCAGTGATGCGAACAACATTGTTGCCTAATATGCTTGAAGTTTTGACTAGAAACAACAATAACGGCAATGATAAGATGTTGTCATTCGAACTTGGAAATACTTTTATTGCAAAATCAATTCCGGTGACAGATTTGCCGATAGAAAAAAAATCAATATGTATCGGAGCTTATGGCGAAGGTGTCGATTTCTTTTCAGTTAAAGGAATTGTTGAATTACTACTGAAACACTTAGGAATTGTGAATATTAAATTTGAAAAAACAAATGATATATTAACTTATCATCCTGGACGTTTAACAAAGGTGTATACTGATGATATACTATTAGGAGTTGTTGGAGAAATCCATCCAAATGTTTTAGAAAATTACGGTATGGGAAGCAGGGTTGTTGCTGCTGAATTGGATTTTGAAAAAATTGTGGAAGATGCAAATTTGACAAAGTTATATAATCCAGTTCCAAAATATCCTTCTATTGAGAGAGATATTGCAATTTTAGTAAAAGAAGAAGTTACTAATGCTGAAATTATTGATATAATTAGTGCAAGTGGTGGTAATAATCTAGTAGATGTAAAATTGTTCGATATTTATAGAGGTGCTCAGATAAAATCAAACCACAAGAGCGTAGCCTATAATATGATTTTCAGAGCAGATGATCGCACTCTGACATATGAAGAAGTTCAAAAACCATATGATAAAATTTTGAGAAATTTAGAAGAAAAACTGGATGCGATTAGACGCTAAAAAAGATTAAAGGAGTGTCAATCAATGGAAAAAAATAGAATTAGCGTAATAATTGATGGAAATACTTATAATGTTATTTCTGATGATGATGAAATGCATGTATTAACAGTTGCAGAAATGGTTGACCGACAGATTCGTGATATAAAGAAAAAAACGGATAGCTTAAACCCTTCAATGGTTTCTGTGTTATCAGCCATGAATATTGCAGATGAATTTATTAAATTCAGAGATATTATCAATGATAGCAAGAGGGTTCAAACACGTAACAATGCCTTGGAATTAATGGAAAAACAGATAAAAAATTTAAGAAACGAATTGCAAAACAGCCAAGGAACTTTGGAAAAGTCAAATGAAAAGGTCTTTTTTCTTCAAAGAAAGCTAACGGATAAAGAAGAAGAGATTCAAAATTTGAAAAATGAGCATCAAAATTATTTAGAAAGCAATGACAGCGAATTAGAAAACAGTTTGAAAGTATTAGAGGATGAACGTAATAAGAATAATGCGATTATTGATGAGGCTAATGAAAAAATCAGTTATCTAAAAGGAAAGCTTTCAGATAAAGAAGAAGAACTTCAGAATCAGCTGAATGAACAACAAAATCTATTTAAAAATAATAATAGCAAATTAGAAAACCGTCTAAAAACATTAGAAGAGGAAACTAATATGAAACAAGCAACAATAGATGAAGCAAATGAGAAAATTCTTTATCTTCAAAGAAAATTAGATGATAAAGAAGAAAACATTCAAAGTTTGCAAAATGAGCAACAGAATTTTTTCGATGCTACCAATAATGAATTAGAGAATAATTTTAGAGTATTGGAAAACGAGAATAATAAAAACCAAGTTTTAGTTGGTGAAGCAAATGAAAAGGTTTTTTACCTTCAGAGAAAACTCACAGATAAAGAAGAAGAACTTCAGAATGTAAAAAAAGAATTTGAACAATTTTTAGAAGAGTTTGAAAAATAATAAAATAAATGTTTATAATAAGTAGTGATATACATTGCTACTTATTTTTTTAGGAGCTTGAAATATGAAAAAGATTGAATTGCTTTCTCCGGCAGGAGATATGGAAAAATTTTATGCGGCATTGAAGGGTGGAGCAGATGCTTTTTATTTATCTGGTAAAGATTTTGGCGCCAGGAAATTTGCTGGGAACTTTTCAAATGACGAGTTGATTGATGTAGTGGAGAAATCTCATCTATATGATAAAAAAGTGTATGTAACTGTCAATACGATTGTTTTCAACGACGAGATAAATGAAGTATTTGAGTATATCAAATACCTCAACAATATTAACGTTGATGGAGTGATTGTTCAAGATTTAGGACTTATCGAATTCTGCAAAGTGAATTTTAAGGATTTAGAAATACATGCGAGTACTCAAATGAGCATACATAGTTCATTTGGTTCAAAACTTGTCAAAGAATTGGGCGTAAAAAGAGTTGTTTTAGCGAGAGAAAACACACTAGAGGAAATCAAGAATGTTGTTGATGAAGGAATAGATGTAGAAGTGTTTGTTCATGGAGCACATTGTATTTCATATTCAGGGCAGTGCTTGATGAGCTCGTTGATAGGTGGACGTTCTGGAAACAGAGGAGCTTGTGCACAGCCGTGCAGGCAAAAGTATGAACTTTATAATAATAACCATGAGTTGGTGAATATAAATGTTGGAGAATATTTACTTAGCCCAAAAGATATGAAAACCTTGGATGATATTCATAAACTCAGTGAAATAGGTGTAGAAAGCTTGAAGATCGAGGGCAGAATGAAAAATAAATATTATGCATTTGCGACTGCTCACGAGTATCATAATTCATTGATGAATGAACCCATCAAATTCAGCTCTGAATCGATATTCAATAGAGAATACACTAAAGGAAGAATTTTCAAAACCGCCGATAGTGAATTTATGAATTATAATTCTCCAGAGAATCATGGAATCGCTATAGGTACGGTTGATGAGTTCATGAACAATTTTTTAACTGTCAATACAGAAAAAGCACTTGGTGTAGGCGATGAAATAAAAATTTTTAGAAGCGATAAAAGCATCGGCGGCAGGATCGAAAAAATAATCAGTAAAAATAAATATAAGGTCACTACAAAGTCGATTTTCAAAAAAGGGGAAATTCTTCATCTTACTTATGATACTAAGTTAATCAAGGAAATCGATGAAGAACTCAATAAGAATTTGCAGAGTATTCCTTTAAACATTTCATTTTATTCTAATGAAGATGGACTGACTAAAATGGAATTAATGTCGAAAGGACAAAAGATTTCTGTTGTTAAAGAAGACATATCGCAAATTTCCAATAATATTATATTGACTAAAGACGATGTTTTTAAACAATTATCAAAATTGGGGGACACTGTATATTATCTCAATAATTTCGAATGCTATATTGAAGGTAATATTTTTATTAGAAAATCCGATTTAAATAAACTGCGAAGAGAAGGAATCGAAAAAATTGACGAAATAAGGAATTCTAGATTTGAAAACACACAAGTTGATGATTTAGTAATTCCAAGTGTTGATACTGAAAATAAAACTGAAAATAAATTATTCAGCGTTGAAGTAAATTCAATAAATCAACTTTTAGCAATAGATGTATCCAAAGTAAGCAGTATTTATTATGGAGATTGCTATTCGGTATTAGAGGCATATAAATTAAACGATAATATCATACCGATTCTACCTGAAATCAGCAAAGATAATGAATTTGTGTTGTTACACAATACTTTGAAACAAATGACAGGGCTTAAGAGGATTATGGTTAGAACCCTAGGGCAACTGAATTATTTCAAAGAGTTTTATGAAGTTGAAACTGATTTTACTTTTAATATAACGAATCAACACAGTATTAAATTCTTGGAAAATCAAGGAGTGGAGAAAATCACTCTTTCTGAAGAACTAAGTGAAAAACAAATAAATGATTTAAAAGGTCCATTGGAATTAGTAGTTTATGGTCATCAGAGAATGATGATTACTGAATATTGTATTTATAGAGCCAATAATTCATGCAATGAGTGTTCATTGGACGGAAGTTGTTTGAATGACCGTTTTAACAATAGATATCCACTCATGAGAGGGTTTGGTTGTCGAATGAAAATCATGAATAATAGACCTTTGAATCTGTTGAAATTTATCGGGGAAATTTCAAACTTGAACATGCGTTTGAGATTTACTAATGAAAACGAACAAACAGTAAAAGATGTTATTCAGTCTTTTACTAAAGGAACATATCGAGATTTTGATAAACAAGCTTATACTATTGGTCATTTTGTAAACGGGGTGATTTGATGGATAGAAATTTAAGAGTACTAGAATACAATAAAATTATTGATAGAATTGCATCTATGTCTTCATCTTCTTTGGGAAAAGAAAAAATAATGGAAATCAGACCATCTAGTTCATTAGAAGAAATAATGATTTTACAGAAATTCACTTCTGAGATGACATCTATTCTTATATCGAAAGGACATTTTCCATTTGGACCGTTATTCGATCTAAAAAAAGAAATAAAAATTGCTGAAATAGGTTCTGTGCTGAACCCGAAGCAACTTCTGCAAGTGGGAGATAGCCTTAGAACGACTAGAAATGTGCATAGGTTTATCAATAATATTGAAGAATCCAGTGAGAAATATCCAAGAATTTTTCAAATGGTTCAAATGTTGACGCCTCTAAAACGAATAGAGGATGAGATTAATAATGCCATTATCAGTGAAGAGCAAATTTCTGATAATGCATCTCCAGAATTAAGAATTATTAGAAGAAATATAGAGAGAAAACAAGCTGCTATAAGGAGCAAATTAGATACTTATACAGGATCTTCTCAAATGTCGAAGTATCTCCAGGATTCAATTGTAACGATTAGGAATAATCGATTTGTAATACCGGTAAAAGCTGAACATAAAAGTATTGTCAAAGGAATGGTACATGATCAATCAGCTTCGGGCTCGACGGTGTTTATTGAACCGATGGCAATTGTTGAATTAAACAATCAATTGAACCAGTTCAAGATAGATGAAGTGAGAGAAATCGAGAGAATACTATCGGTGTTGACAGGACACGTTGGTGAGAATGGCAGTGCAATAAGAACAAATTTTGAAATTTTGACTGAAATTGATGTGATTTTGGCTAAAGGTAAATATTCTTTAGAAATCAGTGGAATCTCACCAGAAATTTCAAAAGACAGGTTTTTAAAGATAAAATCTGGAAGACATCCACTTTTAGATTTCAAGAGTGTTGTACCTTTAGATATTGAGATTGGAAAAGGGTATAAATCTCTAATAATTACAGGACCTAATACAGGTGGTAAAACAGTAACGTTAAAAACTGTAGGATTATTTGCCTTAATGTTTCAATCTGGTTTTCATATTCCTGCAAAATTTGGGTCTAGCATGCCGGTTTTTAACAACATATATGCGGATATCGGGGATGAACAAAGCATTGAACAATCACTCAGTACTTTTTCTTCACATATGACGAATATTGTAAATATCATTGATAAAGCTGATGACGATAGTTTAGTGTTGCTAGATGAATTAGGTGCAGGAACAGATCCGGTTGAAGGTGCGGCTCTCGCGATGGCGATTTTACAAAAATTTTATAAAAAAGATGTTATGACTTTATCTACAACTCATTACAGTGAATTAAAACATTACGCACTCTCAAGAGATGGTTTTCAAAATGCTTCTGTGGAGTTTAATGTTGAAACGTTGAATCCGACGTATAGATTGATAATAGGAATACCGGGAAAATCGAATGCTTTTGAGATATCAAGAAAGCTTGGCTTAAATGAAGAGGTTATTGAAAAGGCGAGAGAGTTTGTTGAACATACTAATATCGAGTTTGAAGATATATTGGAGAAAATCAACAAGAATTTAAGTGAAGCTGAAAATGATAGAGATGAGGCTATTAGACTTAAAATAGAAAGTCAGAAAATCAAAGAAAAATGGGATAAGAAAAACGAAAAATTAGAAGAATCAAGAAATAAGGTTTTGAAGCAAGCCAAGGATGAAGCAAAGAAAATACTAATGGATTCAAAGAAAGAAACCGAAGCGATAATCAAAGAGCTGAGAGGAATGAATATCAGCAGCAAAGAGGATAATAAACGTATTGAAGATATGAGAAACCAATTGAAGGGACGATTAAGTGAAGTATCTGAAGTTGATAGTTTAAAAGACAAGCATAAAGGGCAGCATCCTAAAAATGTATCGATAGGAGACAGGGTGAAGATTTTAAGTTTGGATTCAGATGGAGAAGTCCTATCGAAACAAGATAAAGATGGTAATTTTTATGTGCAAGCCGGCATAATGAAAGTCAAGGTCAATCTATCGGATGTAATCTTGATCAAGACTAAGAAAAACGTAGAAGCTACTATTGCAAAGTCATATTCTTCAAATAAAAAATTCTCGATAGATCCCGAAGTGGACTTGCGTGGGATGGATTTGGAAGAAGCTAGAATGACTGTTGATAAGTATATAGATGATGCGTTTATGGCTGGATTGGATAAGGTTCAAATCATTCATGGAAAAGGAACTGGTGTTCTTAGAAAAGGAATAAAAGAATTGTTGAAATCGAATCGTCATGTCAAATCACAAAGAGATGGTATTTATGGTGAAGGTGGAATGGGCGTGACAGTTGTGGAGTTGAAATGATGTATATAGTTAGTAGCTGTTTGGTAGGAATAAATTGCAAGTATAATGGGGAAAATAATTATAATGAAGATGTAATTGATTTTCTGAAAGACAAAGAATTTATTATTGCATGCCCAGAACAGTTGGGAGGTCTTTGTACACCTAGACCTAAATCTGAGATTAGCGGTGACTTGGTAATATCTGAATTTGATCAAGATGTTACAAAGCAATTTAAAAAAGGTGCAAGTGAAACTTTGAAAATTGTAGAAATGTTCAATTGTACCCATGCGATTTTAAAAGAAAGAAGTCCGTCTTGTGGAGTTTGTGAAATCTATGATGGAACTTTCAGTGGAGTGGAAATCAAGGGAATGGGGAGAACTGCAGAATTATTAAAAAACAATGGAATAGTAATAATGAGTGAAAAAGACCTTGGATAATCCAAGGTCTAATCTGTTTGTACGATAAATAGGTTGTAGAGTTCTAATAAATCTTCATCGTCAGGATGTTTTTGCAATCCTTCTAGAATCAAATGATATGCGGCTTCGAAGTCTTCGTTTCTAATCTCATAGATACTTTTACGTAAATAGTAATCTCCAGAATATTTGTAGGAGCTAAACCTGATGCCGAATAGAAGGACAATTACAATTATCATGCCAGATGCAATAGATTTTTGATTGATTTTAAGATTTGGAATCTGTTTTCCGATGTAAAGGGTAACAATGAGACCTCCAATCAATCCAAAGATATGAGCGGCATTGTCAATATTTTGATTCATTAACCCATAAACAATATTTATACCTATCAATATTAAGAAATCATTTCCAAAGTATTTTTTATAACCTTTTCGATTGTATAGAAACAAATATACATGAGTTCCCATTAGTCCAAATATACCAGCTGATGCTCCAGCTGCAACATAGTCGTTTGCTATAAAACTTCCCATTGAGCCAATAATTCCTGAAACAAAATATATAATCAAAAATTTCTTTTTACCCATAATGCTTTCTACTTGATTTCCGATTATATATAGAGCAATAGTATTGAATAATAAATGATAGAAGTTGACATGTAAAAACATTGGAGTCAAAAGCCTGAAAATTTGAAAATCCACAATACTAAAATTTGATTTGGCTCCAAATTTTATTAGAGTAGTTGTAGTTATCGATGGATCGTAAAAGAACATCATTATAAAGATAATAATATTAATTACTGCAATGTAGTTTGAATAAGTTTTTTTGAAATTCATTTAATCACCTGTATGTATTATAATTCTTTTACTTATAACTTGAAAGAAAAATATTTATATGTTAAACTTATTTCAAATTTCAATATTTGCCGACGATAAAAGAGAGTAGATAAAATGATGTTTAAAGCGAGATGAGGAATGGTGCGAGCTCATTAAAATTTTATTGAAAAGAACTTTTTAGGTATAGCTTTGCTATGGTTCACCCGCCATTACCGGGTTAAAGTGAGTGTATGCTAATAAGAGTGGTACCGCGGATAATATTCGTCTCTTGATTTTTTCAAGGGATTTTTTTATTTAAAGGAGAGGGGATTTTTATGTTAGATTTTAAAAACATTGCAGCACAAGTATTAAATGAGCATATTGAATCTATGAGTATCGAAGAAATCAATGATAATTTCGAAGTGCCAAAATATTCTCATATGGGAGATTTAGCTTTTCCATGTTTTAAACTTGCCAAAATCTTTAGAAAAGCACCTAAAATGATTGCTGAAGAACTTGCTGAGAAATTAAATAAAGGTGAAAATTTCGAAAAAATTTCAGCAGAAGGTGGTTATGTCAACTTCACAATATCAAAAGCGATATTGGCTAAAGAAATATTGGTAAAAATAAAAACTGAAAAAGATGAGTTTGGTTCTTCAAATCTTGGAAATGATAAAACGACAATTGTAGAGTTTTCTTCTACAAACATTGCCAAACCTTTTCACATTGGTCATATCAGAAGTACAATGATAGGAAATTCTCTTTATAGAATTTATAAATTTTTAGGCTATGATGCTGTTGCGATAAATCATCTAGGTGATTACGGAACTCAGTTTGGTAAACTTATTGTTGCATTCAAATTATGGGGCGATAAAGAGACAATTGAAAATGATCCTATTCCTGAACTTTTGAAATTATATGTTAAATTTCATGAAGAAGCTGAAATTAACCCTAAGCTTGATGAAGAAGCAAGAATGTGGTTTAACAAACTTGAAAACAACGATAATGAAGCGTATGAATTATGGAAATGGATACGAGATGAATCCCTAGAAGAATTCAACCGTGTGTATAAAATGCTGGGAGTTCACTTTGATTCATTTGCGGGTGAGAGTTTTTACTCTGATAAAATGCCGGCAGTATTAGAAGAGATGAGATCAAAAAATATCATGAAGAAAGATCAAGGTGCGGAAATTGTAGATTTATCAGAACATGATATGCCACCTGCTTTAATAACAAAACAGGACGGTTCTTCTCTCTATATTACAAGAGATTTGGCTGCAGCATTTTATCGAAAAAAGCATTATGACTTTTATAAAAATATTTATGTTGTCGGTTCTCAACAACATTTACACTTTCAGCAGTGGTTTAAAATTATTGAACTTATGGATCACGAGTGGGCAAAAGATTGCATCCATGTTGAATTCGGTACAATTTCATTAGAAGAAGGTTCTTTATCAACTAGAAAAGGAAAAATAATATTTCTAGAGGATGTATTGAATAAAGCTACAGAACAGACTTTAAATATTATTAATGAAAAGAATCCAAATTTAGAAAATAAAAATGAAGTTGCCAAAGATGTAGGAGTTGGTGCTGTTGTATTCCAAGAATTATCAAATAATCGCATCAAGGATTATACTTTCAGTTGGGAACAAACACTAAGCTTTGAAGGGGAAACTGGTCCTTATGTACAATACACTCATGCTAGAGCGTGTTCGGTACTTAAAAAAGCTGATAGTAAAGTTGAATTAGATGTTGATTTCAGTCTTTTGAATGATGAAAGAAGTGTTGAGGTAATAAGAGCGTTAAATAAATTTTCTGAAGTCATAATATCAGCTGCTGATAAAAATGAGCCATCGATTATCACTCGATATATTGTTGACCTTGCGCAGGAATTCAATCGTTTCTATCATGACAATCCAATTATTACAGATGATAAAGAACTGACAAAAGCAAGAGTGTTGTTGGTAGATGCAGTACGTCAAACTATAAAAAACGGACTATATCTAATAGGATTAAAAGCTCCAGAAAAAATGTAAAAAAGGTTTGCTCGAAAGAGCAAACCTTTTATTCTTTTATTCATCTTGTTTTTTATTCATCAAGTTTTGGATGATCATATTCAACGTCATTTGAAAGCACATCGGGTTCTTTATCAAAAAAGACTCTTTCAGAATTATTTTTGATTTTTTTGATGATGTTTAGAAGAAGGTGTATTTCATTATCCATAATATCAAGATCTTCTTCTTTTATATTATAATACAGATATAAGTCTTCAAATAAACGTACAAGTTTAGCGATATTATAATCTAATTCAATAAATCTACTGAAGTTATGACTATGCATTGCATTTTTGAATTGAGCAATATCAATTTTGACAACATCGATAATTTCTTCTTCTGATTCATAATTTCCAACAGGCATTGAATAAGGTTTGATTCTTTCTAAAAAGAATGTATTATCATCGTTTAAATGATAAATATAAGAAATAACTGTCCCATCAAGGTTGAATTTCACAAGTGACATTACACCTTGTATATCTATAACACGTGCTCCCATTCTTTTTAGTTCGTCTTTACATATTTCATGTCGAATTAATCTAGATGACATTATTGCCACAAAAACACCTCCAGTTCATTTATTCATCAATAGTATAGCATAAATATGTTATAATTACTTAGAATTATTAAGAAGGAGATTATCATGAAAGTATTTATTACAAGTTTAAATTCAAAATATATTCATTCAAATTTAGCAATAAGGTATTTATATAAATATACATTACAGATTTCAGATGTTGATGTATCAATTGAAGATTTTACAATAAATCAGAGAAAAGATTCTATTATTAAAAAAATTATTATGAGTAAGCCCGATATAGTTGCTTTCTCCATTTACATCTGGAATTATTCAATGACTATTGAGATTGTTGAAAGCATAAAAAAGATAAATCCAAATATTAAAATTATTGTGGGAGGCCCAGAAGTAAGTTATGATCCAGAAGAATTACTTAAAAGAGCGCCTTCTATAGATTATGTAGTTTTTGGAGAAGGTGAAATTCCTTTTCAAAATTTAATAAAAACAATAATCGATAATGAAAAAGATATTCGTTTATCAGGTGTTGGCTATATCAAAAATAAAGAGATGGTAATTGGACCTAAAAGCCCATTGATGAATATTGATTCATTGATTTTTCCGTATGATTTGCCATTTGATAAAACCAAGTTGGTATACTATGAGTCATCAAGAGGTTGTCCTTATAACTGTTCATATTGCATTTCGTCAACTATTAAAGGTGTAAGATATAAGACGCTTGATTTAGTTAAAAAGGATCTTCAACTTTTCTTAGATCAAGAAGTGAAAATTGTTAAATTTATCGATAGGACTTTTAATATTGATAAAAAGAGAAGCCTGGAGATCATCAAGTATATGATTGATAATGACAACGGAGTTACAACCTTTCATCTTGAATTATCTCCTAATCTCATCGATGAAGATTGGATTGATTTACTAAAAGGAGTTAGAAAAGATTTGGTTCAATTTGAAGTTGGAATTCAAAGTGTGCATGAAAATGTTATTAAAGCGGTTAATAGAAATATATACTTCGATAAGATTAAGGTTACTCTAAAAGAGCTGATCGATCTTCAAAATATTCATATGCATGTAGATTTGATTGCGGGATTGCCTTATGAGGGATTAAAAGAGTTTATGGAATCTTTTGATGAGGTTTATGCTTTAAAAGCCGATCATTTTCAATTGGGATTCTTAAAGTTGCTCAAAGGAAGTCAAATAAGAAGAGAGCAAGAGAAATACGGATATATATATGACAGTGAACCTCCGTATGAAATATTCAGTAATGATTTTCTATCATATTACGATATAGTTTATTTAAAGGATATTGAGGAATTACTTGAAAACTACTATAATTCTCATCATTTTGAAAATACTATTGAATTTGTTGTGAGTCAATTTGATTCTCCATCTGATTTTTACGATGCTTTCAGTAAGTTTTGGAATAAGAGAAAACTATTTGAACAGAAACATAAATTGATTGATTTATTTATATATCTTTATCAATTTTCAGAAGAAAAAGAAGGATTGAATTTGCCTTTAGTAAAAGAATTGATGAAATTGGATTATCATAGAAAAAGCAGATATAAAGAAACAGAATTCTTTGGACGTTTGGATGTTGATATTCCTAGACATGAAATTCATGAAATGATTAAAGATGAAAAATTCATTTTAAAAACAATGCCACAATTCAAAGAAAATAGTGCTAAAGAAATAATTAAAAGCATACAAATTATGAGTTTTGACTACAATGTTTTTGAAAAATCATATCAAAAGATAAAAACGATTGGCTATTTTGATTATAAGAATGATAAATTTGGTATTATAGGAGTAGATGATAATAATGAGTAAGATACAAGATGTTATGAACCTTTTTATGGAATCGTGGAAAAATTCAACACAACTTATAAAAAAACTACCACTGCTATTAGTGGTTCCGATTGTCCATTTTTTAGCATACTATTTATCGCTGTATTTGGTTTCGTTCATCAACCTGGGAATATTGTCTTCATTATTTAGAAGTCTAATATTTGCTGTCATATTATCAAGTTATTTTTATGTGCTTTTTCAGGCGATGTATTATAAACGTTTCAAGTTTGAATATCTCTACAGTGGAATAAAGGTGTTTTTGTTGAAAAGTTGGATTTTTTTATTAATTATGAATTTAGCTTTTTATATATTGATGTTATTGGGAATCAATATTTTGCTAGGAAAATATATATTTGTTCTTCCATTCATCATATTTCTTCTTTTTAATCCAATGCCGGAAATCATTTATATTTCAGACTATGATGAAAGAGATATGTTTTTTTATAATTTTAATTTTATTAAAAGAAATTTCTTTCAGTGGTATTCAATAAATGCCGTATTTCTATTAGGGTTGTTAGTATTGTTTTTCATAGGAAGTATAATACCGTATGTTTCAAATATATTAATATTGGTATATACGTCATTTGTAATGATATTCAGAGGACAATTATTTAAAAAGCTATATTTATCAAATTATAGGAAAAGGGTTTTTAATCATTTTAACCAATAAGTGGGGGATATAATGCGAAGAATTTTTATTCATCATAATAATAAAAAAGCAAGTTTACAGGTAAAAGAAAAACTAATTGAATTATTAAAAGAGAATGGCTTTTACCCTACAAGGTTTCAGCCGGATGTTATTATTGTAATTGGAGGAGATGGCACCATGCTTAGTGCCATTAGGAACCATTCTACAAAAGATATTCCTTTTATAGGAATAAACACGGGCAATTTAGGTTTTTTGCCTTCTATACTTCCCGAAGACATTGGTATGTTGATAGATATTCTAAAAGGAGAAAAACTTAATGCTTTTGAATATCCACTTTTAGAAGTGCATAGTAAAACTATTCATAATGAAATAATAGTCAATTATGCCTTTAATGAGATTTTGATTAAACATCAACAACCTAGATTGATGGAAGCGTTAATATACCTCAATAAAAAACCTTTTAATTATTTTACTGGTGATGGTTTCATCATCTCTACTCCAATAGGAGCTACAGGATATGCAATATGGGCGGGAGGCGCTACGGTTCATTCTGATTTGCCGGTTTTTCAGTTGACGCCTTTGAATCCAAATGACAATCGAGTGAATAGACCGATGAAAAATTCAATAATCATTTCTAATGAGACTTTAATTGATTTTAAAATTATAAAAGCAAATCAAAGAGCTGTTATGGTGGCATGTGATGGAAAAAGTGTTTCAGATGAATATATTTCTGAACTTCATGTGAAAGTATCAGATTTAACAGTTAAGATTTTAAGGTTGGACAGTTATGATTATTTTGAGCTTTACAGACAAAAGATTATTGATAAAAATATTAATAAATATTTAAAATAGGAGAAATAAAATGATAATAAGTTTAGATTTTTTAGGTGAGAAATTAGATCAAATTGCTTTTTTTGAGTTAATGAAAGACATTGAATTAGGAAATAGAATTACTCTTGATAAAAACATTCCATTACCATTAGTTGTAGAAGCTGTAAAAGATAAAATATATGATTCTGACCCTAGTTTTTCTCAAACAGAACTAATTGATGGAATCATATTTTTATTGGGGTTAGATTCTAAATTTAAGCATAAAGATTATTACACAGAGTTGTTATTAAAAATAGATGATAATATTTTAGGGATATCAGCAGATAATATACTTAAGAATATAACGCCTGTTAATCAAATTGATTCACTTATAAAGATAGTAGGGCTATTTAATTTAGGTTTTGAATCTGAAGAGCTTTTGGTTAATATCGGAAGATTAAGCCTTGATATTTACAGAGAGAATAGTATTGAAGATTTTAATGATCTGGGTAGAAGAATTTTTGAACATTTATTAAAGAAGGAATCGACGAGTCCTCTTCCAGAATACTATTTAGGGTATTACTATTACAATAAGGGGATATATTCAAAAGCTAAATATCTATGGGAAATCAGTATCGATAAAGAGCTAGATGAACAACTAAGAATTGAGCTTGCTGAGATTTTTCCAAAATTACAATCGAGAATGATTTATGAAGATGGTTATGAATTGATTTTAAAAGGAAGATATGATGAAGGATTAGAAAAATTGCTCTTTATCAAAGATGAATTCTCTGAGTGGTGGAATGTGTTCTTTTTTATTGGTCTAGGATACAGGTTTAAAGAAGAATATCAAAGTGCGATTCATTATTTGAATCGTGCACTTGAACTAAGTGAAGAAAATGTAGATATTATGAATGAATTAGGAATCTGTTTTACCATGACTTCTGAGTATGAAAAGGCAAGTGAAATTTATAGAAAAGCGATAGTTTTAGATCCGACTAATCATGAATTGATCTGTAATATGGGAATTATCTACTTCAATAAAGGAGAATTGGATTTAGCTAGAAAGTTCTTTAATCAGGCACATGATTTAAATCCTGAAGATGAAATAACTAAGCAGTGGATGGAACATATAGATAAACAGAGTTCTTAGCATCAGAAAAAAACATTAGTAGATCTGATGGTTAGAAATCGTTATCCAGGGGCTGTAGAATTCTTGTTTTAATTATATAGAGCTAAAAGTCATAGAATTCTTAGTCATCGGATAAACAGAGTTCTTAGCATCAGAATGACCTTTAACGTAAGAGGCACGGTTTTGACAACGAAATTCTTATATCCATAGGAAAATTTCTGTCAAAGTCGTGTCTTACCTACTACCAAATCAAGCAGTTTCGATAACAAAATTAGTCAGTTCCGTTAGCCAAATCGGAGATTTTGACTACATGACATTTGACCTGCTGCGGAATTATAAATTCCTGCTAGGTCAAGAAAATTTCTATCTCATTGCATTTGACTTACAACGGAATCAAAGATTCCTGTTAAGTCATAAAGATTCCTGTTAAGTCATAAAGATTTTAGTTAGATCAAGATTGTAATCCAGGGGCTCTAGAATTCTCATCTCTGTCATGTAAAGGGTTATAGTCATAGAATTCTTAGTCATTGGATAAACAGAGTTCATAGCATCAGAAAGAAATTATTACTAAATCTATGATTGAAAGTATTGAAGTTTTGTTGTAAACTGATACTGTATTCAACAATTTGTTGAATTGTTGTGAAAAAATTATAATTTTTGTGGAAGGAGTAAAAAAGTGATTAAAAATTTAACGGATTTATTGAATGAAGCAAAAAATCAAAAGAAGATGAAATTGGCTGTTGCGGCAGCTCAAGATTCTGACGTTTTAACTGCAGTTGTGGATGCGGCTAACGATGGAATTATCGATCCGATTCTAGTAGGAAATGTTGATGAAATAAAAATAATTGCTAAAGAGAAGAACTTAGAAATAGGAAAGTTCAAACTTGTTGAAGCGGATACTTTACAAGATGCGGCAGAAATTTCAGTAAAAATGGTTAACAATGGTGAAGCTGATTTTTTGATGAAAGGTTTGATTGATACAGCAGTACTATTAAAAGCTGTGTTAAACAAAGAGTATGGGCTAAGAACGGATTCTCAATTAAGCCATGTAATGCTCTATTCTAATGAAAATTATCACAAGTTTCTATTTTTAACTGACGGTGGTATGAACATTGCACCTACTTTAGAGGAAAAAGTTAAAATTACAAAGAATGCTATTGATGTAGTAAAGGCTTTTGGAATAGAAACAGTAAAAGTTGCTGCTTTGGCTGCAAAAGAAAAAGTTAATCCTAAAATGCCGGTAACTGTTGAAGCGCGTGAACTACAGAACATGTGTGAAGCTGGAGAATTTGGCGAAGGTGTAATAGTTGAAGGACCTTTGGCATTTGATTTAGCGGTTTCTAAAAAAGCTGCAGAAGTGAAAAAATTTGAAAGTAAAATTTCAGGAGATGTAGATGTTTTGCTTGTTCCAAACATAGAAGTAGGAAATGGAATTGGTAAAGCGTTGACATATATTGCAAAGGCAGATTCTGCTGGAATTATTATGGGAGCAAAAGTACCAATAGTTTTAGTGTCACGAGCAGATAGTTATGAATCAAAATTATATTCAATTGCATTAGGTAGTGTAGTTGCGGCGAACATTTAATTTATTAAGGAGAGTGGAAAAATGAAGAAGTTTCTTACAGGAAACGAGGCGGTTGCTAGAGGAGTTTATGAAGCTGGAGTAACATATGCAGCTGCATACCCGGGTACACCGAGCACGGAAATTTTAGAAAATGTTGCACTTTATAAAGAAGACATAGTTGCAGAATGGGCTCCTAATGAAAAAGTAGCATTAGAGTCAGCATTTGGAGCATCAGTTGCAGGAGCTAGAGCTTTAGCAGCAATGAAACATGTAGGAGTCAACGTGGCTGCTGATCCATTATTTACTATTGGTTATACAGGAGTTACTGGAGGTCTTGTATTAGTGAGTGCCGACGATCCTGGTTGTCATTCATCACAAAATGAGCAAGATAACAGATATTATGCAAAATTTGCGAAAATTGCTTGTGTTGAACCAAGCGATTCTCAAGAATCAAAAGATTTTGTTAAAGAGGCATTTAAAATCAGTGAAGAATTTGATGTTGCAGTTCTTTTTAGAATGACAACTAGAGTATGTCACTCTAAGGGTTTAGTAGAATTTAAAGAGCGTGAAAATATCGATATAGTACCTTATGAGAAGCAACCGAGAAAATATATTGCCGCTCCTGCTCACGCAAAGCTTCTTCATCCAATAGTTGAAGACAAACTTGTGAAACTAGAAGAGTATAGCAATAATACTTATTTAAATAGAGTTGAATGGAATGATTCTAAAATCGGTATTATAACTTCAGGTGTAGCATATACTTATTCAAAAGAAGTATTTGGAGATACAGCAAATTATTTAAAAATTGGATTTTCTTTTCCATTACCGATGAAAATGATTAAAGAATTCGCTGATAAAGTTGAAACATTATATGTAATTGAAGAATTGGAACCATTTATAGAAGAGCATTTAAAGGTTGCTGGAATCGATTGTATCGGTAAGGATAAGATTCCTAATATCGGAGAACTTAATCCTGATATTATTGAGAAAGCATTATTAGGAAAAGAAACGACTACTATTGAAATCGATAGTTCAAAAATAGTAAATAGACCTCCAACATTATGTGCTGGTTGTCCACATAGAGGCTTTTTCTATCAATTGGGTAAAAAGAAAAATGTTATGATTACTGGAGATATCGGTTGTTATACTTTAGGTTTTGCTGATCCGCTTAATGCTATTGATACTGTAATCTGTATGGGTGGAAGCATAAGCATGGGACATGGTGCTCAAAAAGCTTTTGAAAAAAATGGAGTAGATAGAAGAGTTGTTTCTGTAATTGGTGATTCAACATTTATGCATACAGGAATTAATTCATTGGTAGATGTAGCATTTAATCAAGGGAATACAGTAAGTGTAATTTTGGATAATAGAATTACAGCAATGACTGGTCATCAAGAGAATCCAGCAACAGGTTTTACATTACAAGGAGATCCTACAAATCAAGTTGATTTTGAAGAACTTGTAAGAGCTATTGGTGTTAAGCATGTTGTCACTGTTAATCCGCTTAAACTGGATGAGGTTGATAAAGCCTTGGAAGATGCATTTGAATATGATGGACCTTCAGTAATTATTACTAGATGGCCTTGTGCACTTAAGAAGTACTCTGAGCAAGATCTTGCTGAATTTGGACCATTGGAAAACAAGTGTTTCATTATCGAAGATGAGTGTAAAGGTTGTAAAATTTGCACTAAGACTGGATGTCCTGCAATTAGTTTTGATAATGGCAAGATGAAGGCGTTTATCGATCCAAATCAATGTGTTGGCTGTGAAGTATGTTTACAAGCATGTCCATTTGATGCAATTGTAAAGGCGGGTGAATAATAATGGCAGAAGTTAAGAATATTTTATTATCAGGTGTTGGCGGTCAAGGTATTATTCTTGCTAGTAAAATTCTAGCAACAGGATTAATCAATGCTGGTTATGATGTGAAAATGTCTGAGGTTCACGGTATGGCGCAAAGAGGTGGAAGTGTTACAACTCAAGTGCGTTTTGGTGAAAAAGTTTATTCTCCGATTATCGGTAAGGGTCAAGCTGATGTTTTGGTTTCATTTGAAACAATGGAAACTGGCAGATGGTTGGATTATGTTAAACCAGAAGGAACAGTAGTAATAAATGATTTCGAAATTGGTTCTGCTCCTATTTTAATGGGTACTGTAGAATATCCTGAAGGTGTGATTGAATATATTCAATCACACGCAAAAGATACAATCGTGATGAAAGCTGCTGATTTAGCTGTTGAACTCGGAAATGTCAGAACAATGAATGTAATCA
The DNA here is from genome assembly GCA_030625575.1 of Eubacteriales bacterium. Classification (GTDB taxonomy): domain Bacteria; phylum Bacillota; class Clostridia; order Peptostreptococcales; family Acidaminobacteraceae; genus DAOURC01. The sequence continues at coordinate 42,906 of DAOUQP010000003.1, forward strand.
TTGTAGGTGCTTTAATTAAAGCTCTCGGTTTAGAAGGTATCGATTGGGAAGAAGTAATTAAAGAAACTGTTAAGCCGAAGTTTGTTGATATTAATGTCAAAGCTCTTAAACTCGGTATGGATCAAGTAAAATAATCTTAAAAATGGCGTATACTTCATTGTATACGCCATTTCTTTTTTCTTTTTTTACTTGCTTTGAACAGGAACATAAGGAATGATGTTTTTAGCAAGATTTTGTACAGGCATGGTCTGCAACCATACTCTACCTGGTCCTTTTAGTGCTGCCAGGAAAAGACCTTCTCCACCAAATAGTACATTTTTAAATCCTTTCACCATTTCTATTGTATAAGATACACTAGGCTCAAACATTGCAATGTGTCCGGTGTCGACTTTTAATACTTCTCCTGGTTTTAAATCATATTCAACAACGCTACCGTCAAATTCCATAAATGTAATTCCGGGACCTGTAATCTTTTGAAGAATAAAACCTTCTCCACCAAATAATCCAGTACCGAGTTTCTTTCTAAAATGCATTTCTAGTGTGACAGATCTTTCAGCACATAGGAATGCTTTTTTTTGGCATATTAAACTTTCGCCATCTTTTAATTCGTGAGGTAGAATTTTTCCTGGAAAAGAAGATGGGAAAGAAATCTCTGCTTCATTTGCTTTAGATTTGTATGTAGTCATGAAAAGTGATTCTCCTGAAAGCTTGCGTGCAAGACCTCCAAATAATCCGCCTTCCATATTTGTGCTCATATCGATGTTGTCTGTCATCCAACCCATTCCGCCTGATTCAGTAAATACGGATTCTCCCTTATCTAGATGCATGATAATTACTGGAAGTTCTCCACCTTTAATTTCATAGTTCATTAAATCTCCTCCTTTATATTTATATACTTAGAATATCATACCCATATATTAAATGGCTATAACAGTGACAAAAAATAAAAATTAAATAATTGTTTAAAAACTATTGCATTATATATAATATTTGCTATAATACATTTAATAAATATACATTAGGAGGTATAAATATGAATAAAAAAGTTGTTTTAGCGTATTCGGGTGGATTAGACACTTCAGTTATTTTAAAATATCTGGAGGAAAAATATAGATACGATGTTATTGCAGTTTGTGTAGATGTTGGTCAGAGAGATGATTTTATGGCCGTTAAGAAAAAAGCATTGGAGACTGGTGCAGTTAAAGTTTATATTGAAGATGTTAAAGAGGAATTTGTTACTGAGTATTTGTATAAAGGGATTAAATCTGGAGCGATTTACGAGGATGATTATCTTCTAGGAACATCTTATGCTAGACCGTTAATCACAAAAAAATTAGTTGAAATTGCAGAAAAAGAGGGAGCCGAAGCTATTGCTCATGGAGCAACTGGAAAAGGAAACGATCAAGTACGTTTTGAGGCGGGTATTAAAGCCCTTAATCCGAATCTGAAAATAATCGCACCATGGCGTGAATGGGACCTTAATTCTCGTGAAGTTTTAGTCGATTATGCAGTGGAGCATAATATTCCTATTCCTGTAAGTAAAAAGGATATTTATTCAAGGGATGAAAACCTATGGCATATTTCGCATGAGGGTGGAGATTTAGAAGATCCATGGAATGCATATGATGAAAATGTTTTAAAGTGGTCGAATACACCAGAAAAAGCACCGGATAGCCCTGAAGAATTAATTATTGAATTATATAAAGGAGTACCAAAATCTATAAATGGTAAAGAAATGAATCCTGTGGATCTGATTAAATATTTAAATGAAATTGGCGGCAAACATGGCGTTGGAACTATAGATATAGTAGAAAATCGTCTAGTTGGGATGAAATCTCGTGGTGTTTATGAAACACCAGCAGGAACAATTTTATTTGAAGCACACAAAGCTATTGAGAAGTTGACTTTAGATAAGGATACTATGTCATTTAAAAGAATTGCAGCACAAAAATATGCAGAGCTTATATATAACGGACTATGGTTCACACCTTTAAAAGAAGCTTTGGATGACTTTGTAGATAGTACACAAAAAACTGTTACGGGAAAAGTTAAGTTAAAATTATATAAAGGAAAGTGTTATGCTATTGCTAGTGCATCTGAATATTCTTTATATAGTGAAGAATATGTTACTTTTGGTGAAGATGAGGTATATAATCAAAAGGATGCAGAAGGGTTTATCAATCTATTTACTCTTCCACTTAAGATACGAGCAATTATGAATGAAAAAAAAAACAAAGATGATGGTGTTGAGGTAATATGAAACTTTGGAGCGGTAGATTTAAAGAGAATACAAATGAGTTGATGGATCTGTTCAATGCATCGATAGATATCGACAGCAGGTTATACAAAGAAGACATCGAAGGAAGTCTGGCTCATTCTCAAATGCTGAGTAAAATAGGTATATTGACGAGTGATGAGTATAAGCAGATTGAAAATGGCTTAATTGAAATTCTTAGTGATATTGAAAACAATCGAGTAGAATTCAAAGTAACCGATGAAGATATTCATATGTGCATAGAAAGTCTGTTGATTGAAAAAATCGGCGTAGTCGGGAAGAAACTGCATACTGCTCGTAGTAGAAATGATCAGGTTGCTGTTGATTTGAGACTTTACGTTAAAAAAGAAGTTAAGAAAATAATGTTGTTGACCTTGCAGTTGATGGAAGCCTTATATCAGAAAGCAAATGATAATGTTGAAGTTATTATGCCGGGATATACACATTTGCAGAGAGCACAGCCTATCAGATTATCATTTTATCTGATGGCGTACTTCTCTATGTTAAAAAGAGATTATATTAGATTTAGCAATGCTTATCAACTGATGGATTCAATGCCACTTGGTGCAGGAGCATTAGCCGGTACTGGTTATGAGACTGACAGAGAATATTTAAAAGAGATATTAGGCTTTGATTCTATTATGGAGAATGCCCTAGATGCTGTGAGTGATCGTGATTATGTCATTGAGACTTCTTCTGATATTGCCCTTGGGATGATGCATTTAAGTAGATTAGCTGAAGAGATTGTGATATATAGTTCGAAGGAATTTGATTTTTTCGCACTTTCAGATCAATTTTCTACAGGATCAAGTATTATGCCTCAGAAGAAGAATCCTGACGCAGCCGAATTAATCAGAGGTAAAACTGGCAGCATTTACGGTAATCTTATATCTTTATTAGTTATGATGAAAGGATTGCCTTTAGCATACAATAAAGATATGCAAGAAGATAAAAAACAAATTTTTGAAGCAACAGACAATTATAAAATTTCTTTAGAAATAATGGCTAAAATGATAAATACCATGACTTTCAAAGAAGACAAGATGTACATGGCTACAAAAGAAGGATTTTTAAATGCAACTGATTTAGCGGATTATCTTGTAAGTTTTGGAATTCCTTTTAGGGAATCGCATGAGATTGTTGGAAATCTTGTTGCATTTGCTATTGATAATAACTTGACTTTAGAGGATATTTCACTCGATAAATACAAAGAGTATGTTATAGATATTGATGAGAAAGTATATGAAATATTAGATATAAAAAATTGTGTAGAATCTAAAAAATCAGCTGGTTCTACAAATAAAAAAAGCGTGTTGAAAATGCTGGAAAATGCATCAAAGTGGTTGGAGGAAAAATAATGAATGGATATTTGCTTTTAGAAGATGGGACGAAGTACAAGGGTACAATATTCGGCGCAACGAATATTCAAGCAGGTGAAATAGTTTTTAACACAAGTATGACGGGGTATCAGGAAATTATGACTGACCCCTCTTATTTTAACCAGATTGTTGTTATGACATATCCGCTGATAGGAAATTACGGGATTCATCGTAACATCAATCAATCGAAAAATCCGATTATTAAAGGGTTTATTGTAAGGGAGAGTCATGATGGTTATTCTCATTGGAATGGTTATATGAGTTTAGATGATTTTCTAAAGAAAAATAATATAATAGGTTTGTTGGGTATCGATACAAGAGCTTTAGTAAGAAAAATTAGAGAAATGGGAACTATGAAAGGTGTTATTGTTTCTGAAGATATTTCTAAAGATGAGGCTTTTGAAATTATTCATAAGGCTAAATTAAATAATTATGTGAAATCTGTTACAACGAAAACAGCTTATGATCTTTGGCCTTTAGATAAACCGATTGCCAAGGTTGCTGTTATTGATTTTGGAATTAAAAGAAATATCATCAGGGCACTTCTAAAAAGAAATTTGCAGCTAAGAATTTTTCCTGCAACGACAAGTTTTGAAGTGATTAAAGCTTATGCTCCTGATGGTATTTTTATGTCCAATGGACCCGGTGATCCAAAAGAAATTCCTAGTGTTATTGAAGAAGTAGGTAAAATTATCGAATCGAATATTCCTACTTTTGGCATATGCTTAGGTCATCAGCTGATTTGTCTCGCTTTAGGTGGGGAGACAATACCTCTTAAGTATGGGCATAGGGGAGGAAATCATCCTGTAAAAGATATTCAAATGAATAAAATAGTTATAACTGCACAGAATCACGGGTATGTGGTTACTGATGAATCGTTAAAAGATTTACCGGTGGAAATCACCCATACAAATTTAAATGATCAAACCATTGAAGGAATTAAACATCTGAATAAACCTTTATTTAGTGTGCAGTATCATCCAGAGGCATCTCCAGGACCCGATGATTCTGAATATTTATTTGATCAATACGTAGATTTGATTTTAAAACACAAAGAGGAGTGAAAACATGGCTATAAGTAAAGTATTAGTAATTGGTTCTGGGCCTATCGTTATTGGTCAGGGTGCAGAGTTTGATTATGCTGGAACTCAAGCTTGTCGTGTTCTAAAGCAGGAGGGAAAAGAGATTGTGCTGGTGAATTCTAATCCTGCAACAATCATGACTGATAAAACAATTGCAGACCATGTTTACTCAGAACCGTTAAAATTTGAGTTTGTCGAGAAGATTATTGAAATTGAGAAACCCGATAGCATTTTGGTAGGGTTTGGAGGACAAACGGCCCTTAATTTAGGAATTGAACTTGAGAAAAAAGGGATTCTTGAAAAATATAATATCAAGGTATTAGGAACATCTATCAAGAACATTGAAATTGGTGAAGATAGAGATTTATTCAAAGAATTGATGGAAAAAATAGGGGAGCCTACTATCGAAAGCCAAATAGCAAATAATCTTGAAGATGCTAAAAGAGTAGCTAAAACAATAGGATACCCTGTTGTTGTAAGGCCGGCTTTTACATTAGGAGGAGCTGGGGGAGGAATTGCATCGGATGAAGATGAATTAATCCAAATTGCTCAAAAGGGCATTCAGTATTCTATGACCGATCAAGTTCTTATTGAAAAATCAATAAAGGGGTTAAAAGAAGTAGAATACGAGATGATGAGAGATGCAAGTGGCAATGCAATAGTAGTTTGCAATATGGAAAACTTAGATCCAGTCGGCATTCACACTGGAGACAGTATTGTATTCGCCCCATCGCAAACATTAAGCGATAAAGAGTATCATATGCTTAGAAATGCATCGATTAAAATCACCAACGCTTTGGATATAATTGGAGGATGTAATGTACAGCTTGCGTTAGATCAAGATAGTATGGATTATTATATTATTGAAGTTAACCCAAGGGTTTCGAGATCTTCTTCTTTAGCATCAAAAGCTACAGGTTATCCTATTGCCAAGGTGGCCACAAAGATTTCACTAGGGTATGATCTGGATGAAATTTTAAATGAAATAACAAAGAAAACTTATGCTTGTTTTGAACCGACTCTAGATTATTGTGTGGTTAAAATCCCGAAATGGCCATTTGATAAATTTGATTATGCCGATAGGAATCTTGGAACATCGATGAAGGCGACAGGGGAAGTCATGGCTATTGGAAACAATGTTGAAATGGCACTCTTGAAAGCTGTGAGATCTTTGGAAATAAATCAATATAATTTAGCATATAAACCGGCAAAAGAGATAGTTTTAGATGAATTGTTTGAAAAAATAGAAATCGGAGATACTGAACGGTTATTCTATATTGCAGAGCTTTTTAGAAGAGAAATCAGTTTGAAAAAAATAAATGATTTAACTGCAATTGATTTCTTTTACCTAAGCAAGATTAAAAATATAGTGGAAATGGAAAAATCGATTACTAATAGAATGATTCAATATCTTGAGCCGGAATTAATTAAAAAGTTGAAGAAACGTGGATTCTCCGATAAAGGTATGGCAGATTTAATGATTGGGACTTCGGAGAAAGATATCTATGAGTATAGAAAACTAAACGATTTAAATCCTGTATATAAAATGGTGGATACTTGCGCTGCTGAATTCGAGGCAGAGTCTCCATATTATTACTCTACTTATGATGAATTCGATGAGGTTAAGGAAACCAAGGGGAAGAAAGTCCTTGTTCTGGGTTCTGGTCCGATAAGGATTGGGCAAGGGGTCGAATTCGATTATTGTAGTGTTCACGGAGTATTGGCGCTAAAGGAAAAAGGAATTGAAGGAATTATCATAAACAACAACCCTGAAACGGTTTCTACAGATTTTGATATCTCTGATAAGTTGTATTTCGAACCGATCACTACTGAGGATGTTATAAGTGTGGTGGAAAAAGAAAATATCTATGGAGTCATACTGCAATTCGGAGGTCAAACTGGAATAAAATTAGCAAAGGAGCTTGATGATAGAGGAGTGAATATTTTAGGAACTTCGTTTGATAATCTCGATGCTACTGAAGACAGGGATCGTTTCAATGAAGTACTTAAAGAAAACAATATAAAAAATCCTATCGGGGTCGGTGTATATTCAGTCGAAGAGGGACTTGAAAAAACAGAATCGATTGAATTCCCCATGCTTGTAAGACCGAGTTATGTCATAGGTGGATTTGGAATGGAAATTGTCTATAATGAAAAAGAACTGAAAAGATATTTAGAGGCAGCATTTAAAATGGATCCAAATCAATCTGTCCTAGTCGATGAATTTATAAGAGGGATTGAAGTTGAAGTTGATGCCTTGTCGGATGGAAAAAATATTTTCATACCTGGCATAATGGAGCATTTAGAGGAAGCGGGAGTTCATTCAGGTGATTCCATAGCTGTATATCCTGCTTTCAGCATAGAAAAACATATGGAAGAAAAAATAATCGATACTACGGAAAAATTAGGACGAGCTTTCAATCTCATTGGAGTGTTCAATGTGCAGTATATTGTTCACGAGGATGAACTTTATGTTATTGAGGTTAATCCAAGAGCTAGTAGGACTGTTCCGATGATGAGCAAAGTGACGGGGGTTCCGATTATAGAAATTGCAACAAAACTTATGTTGGG
>DAOUQP010000141.1 GCA_030625575.1 Eubacteriales bacterium
AATCTATTGAAACATCTGAAAAAATTCTAGGTGAAGCTGATGCAACTGCTTTAGAAATTTATGCAAATGCTTTCAGTATAGATCCTGGTTTCTATGAATTCTGGAGAAGTTTACAATCTTATGAAAATGCATTTGATGAAAGCACAGTTATCTATCTTGATAGAAATAACGATTTCTTAAAGTATTTTTCAGGTAATTAAAAATAAAGCAAGCTGGAGATAAATTATCTCCAGCTTTTTTATTCTAATGATCCCAAATTCTTAATATATCTTTTCTTGCTTCACTCTTTTCTAATGGAGAGAATCCCCAGTTGAAGTTGTAAATTGAACCTTCCCACTCACCATACATAGGATTCGGCATTACTATGAATTTCTTACCGAATTCAGCTTTATACTGATCTGTAACAGCAAGTCTTTCATCGACGCCAATTCCTGCAAAATCAGCTAGAAAATCATTTAAATTATCTCCCATATACAAAATAACATGATGTTGATCTTCTACATAGGTTCTTCTTTCTGTCTTGTTTGATGATCCAGTTCTAAGTAATAAATGCTCCTCGTCTGCAAATGGTAAACCTAACGCCATCAAGTTAGCCTTGGTTCCAATGTATCCACTGTTGTCATCTAAAACTTTTCTGTTGGAAATATAGTATACGTGTACTCCCTGATCAGCAACATAATTCAAGAATTCCACCGCACCTGGTAATGCCGGTGCTATACCTGCTTGAATCCAAGGATTCCATGTTGAAGAAGAATATCCAAAATCTTTTCCAATCAACCAAGCTTCATAATCACTATTATCAATAATTGTTTCATCTAAATCCACAACGATTGCTCTAGTTTCTGCAGTGACTGTTTCATCAGCCAAATCCATATCAACTAATACTTTTGCAAAGTTGAAAGTTTGATAAGAAATTGCTCTCATCTCAGCAGATTGTTGAAACCATGCTGTTGCCATAACTAATTGTTCATTCAACTCCATTGTAGAGTAATCAGGTACGAGTTTTAATAAATCTCCAGTATAAATCAAATTTGGATTCTCGATACCATTTAACTCTACTAACTCTTCAATAGACACACCAACTTTGCCAGAAATTCTATAAAGTGTATCCCCTTGCTCAATTACATATGAATCCATAGCAAAAGCACCCATGCTAAGAGTCATAATAAGTAATACCGCCAATAATAAACTTGTAATTTTTTTCATTTTATCTCCTCCCAATAAAAGTTTACCCAAATGATTCTCAAATCAACAAATTTTTGCAAAAATAAAAAAGCACATCGCTAAACCGATGTGCTTAATGAATAATTTCATCCTCATTACTGATTATTTCTAATTTTATTAAATAAATCTTCATACTGCTCGATATTCAGTGATTGTTCTCCATCTGATAAAGCGTTATCTGGATCTTCATGAACTTCAATCATAATTCCATCTGCCCCTACTGCTATCGACGCCAACGACAATGGCATAATCAGCTCTCTAATCCCCGTGCCATGACTCGGATCTACTATTACAGGTAATCCAGTTTCTTTTTTCATAATCGGCACTGCTGCCAAATCCAGTGTATTTCTAGTATAGTTGTCAAATGTTCTAATACCGCGTTCACAAAGAATAATATTCTTGTTTCCATAATAAGCAATATATTCTGCTGCCAATATCCATTCTTTAATAGTGGCGCTCATTCCTCTTTTTAACAGCACCGGTTTATTTAATTCTCCCACTGCTTTAAGTAAAGAATAGTTGTGCATGTTTCTAGAACCAATCTGAATAATATCGACATACTTACATAATAATTCAATATCCGCTGCTTCCATTAATTCTGATACAACAGGAATTCCTGTTATTTCGGATGCTTCTTTCAAATACTTAAGCCCTTCTTCGCCTAAACCTTGAAAAGAATAAGGACTTGTTCTCGGTTTAAAAGCCCCTCCTCTTAAAACATCTACACCAATTACTTTTAATTTTTTTGCCAGTTCTATAATCTGCTCACGTGATTCAACTGAACAAGAACCCGCAATGACAACTGGCTTCTCACCGCCAAAAATAACATCTTTGACCTTGACTTTTTTTATTATTTCTCCATTTAAAATTATATTACTCATTTTCTATTTTTTTAACTCCTTGTCCTTCGATTTCACTTAAATATTCATCAATTCTCTTATTATTAATAACAATGTCTTTATTTATTTCCTGTAACGGAATTAATACAAATGCTCTTTCTGTTATTCTTGCATGCGGAATAGTTAAAACCCTATTCTTTATTTCTAAATCACTATATAAAAGAATATCAATATCAATTGTCCTTGGGCCCCAACGAACTTCTCTTGTTCTTCCAAGTGAATTTTCAATTTTTTGTGTTTCTTCCAGTAATTGAACAGGGCTAAAATCAGTCTCTATTTTAAGGCACAAATTTATAAAACTTTCTTGGTTCTCATACCCCACAGGATCAGTCTCATAATAAGAAGATTGTTTTATTATTTTAATTTTAGAATTTCTCGAAATATTTTCTATGGCTTTCTCAATATATTCAAATTTATTTCCTATATTGCTGCCCAATCCAAGATATGCTATCTGTTTCTGCATATTTCCACCCCAAAACTATGATATATTCCATTTACAGGAGCTTCAGGTTTTAGAATTTTAATAATAATTTCATTTACTAAAGAATATTTCATTAAAACAACCTTACTGATTTCTTCAGCTAGTTTTTCTATAAGGTTGAATTTATTGCCATGAACAATTTCTTTTACATCCTCATAAACATCAGCATAACTTACTGTATCCATAACATCATCACTTAGACCGGCTGCTTTCAATTCCAGCAATAACTCTATACTTATTATAAATTTCTGCCCAAGTCTTTTTTCTTCTTCCAAAACACCGTGATAGGCATAGAACATCATATCATTCATTAATATTTTATCCATTAAATCGCACCTCTAATTATAGAATCCATTACCTTTACCATCCGTAGGTGCTCTTTTACGTCGTGAACTCTAATAACTTCACACCCCAGTAAAATACCATATGAATTGGTTCCTAGAGTTCCTTCCAATCTCTCATCTGCTGGAAGGTCAAGAATCTTTCCAATCATTGATTTTCTTGATGTACCAAGTAAAACTGGAAAACCAAATGCTTTTATCTCATCCAATCTACTCATAACATATACATTTTGCTCTGGTGTTTTTCCAAAACCAATACCGGGATCCAATATGATATTCTCTTCTTTTAATCCATTTTTCAATCCTAATTCAATTGATTTATCAAAAAAGGATTTCATACTCTCGATAATATCTATATCATATTCAGTATCGATTTTATTATGCATTAAAATTGACGGCACCTGAAACTCAGCAGCAATTTTTGCCATATCGGGGTCCTTTTGAAATCCCCAAACATCGTTGATGATATGTGCACCATTTTTAAGAGCTTCATAGGCAACCTTTGCTTTATAACTGTCTATAGAAATCAAGGTGTCTAAATTCTTGGAAATTCCTTTGACAACAGGTATCGTCCTTAATAATTCCTCTTCTAAATCCACCGATAAAGACCCAGGACGAGTGGATTCTCCACCCACATCTATGATATCTGCTCCATCTAAAACCATTTCTTTTGCATGCGATAAAGCTTTTTCAACATCATCGAACTTACCACCATCAGAAAACGAATCCGGTGTCACATTCAATATACCCATTATCAAGGTTTTTTCACCTATTACCAAATCTTTTCCATTAGCTCCTAATTTTCTACTAATTGATTTTTTCATTATCAAAAGATCACCTCATACTAATCAAATTAAGTGCTTCGGATCTACTTTTCTCATCTGTTTTTAAAATACCTCTTACAGCAGAAGTTATTGTTTTGCTTCCAGGTTTTTTAACACCACGCATTGCCATGCACATATGTTCAGCTTCAACAACAACAATAACACCATACGGGTCTAATTTTTCCATAATGATATCAGCTACCTGTGATGTGATTCTCTCTTGCAACTGAGGTTTCCTCGAAATCGTTTCAACTACCCTCGCAAGTTTACTTAATCCTGTCAGTCTTCCGTTTTTTGGAATGTATCCTACGTGAGCTTTCCCAAAAAAAGGCACAAAATGATGTTCACACATAGAATACAATGGTATATCTTTAACCAAGACAAGCTCATTATGTTTTTCATCGTTAAATTGCACATCAAGATGAAGCGATGGATCTGAATCAATACCACAAAATATTTCTTCATACATATCTGCAATACGTCTTGGTGTTTCTACTAAACCTTCGCGATTTGGATCTTCGCCAATTGCTTCCAATATATCCTTTATTGCATTTTCGATTTTTACTTTATCCATTTTCATTACCCTCTTTTACTATAAATTTCAATCATATTTTTAATCCAATCATGTTCTGTAGAACAATATGTTTTTCTGTTGATCTGTCTGACCGGCATTACTCCCATAATGGAATTTGTTAAAAAAACTGCATCTGCTTTCTCTAAGTCTGACGAACATATATCTTTTTCAACAATTTCATAAGACTTATCAGCTAATATTTTTTTTCTGATAATTCCTGCCAAACATCCACTTTCTAAACTTGGAGTAATAATTTCATTCTTATAAACCAAAAAAATATTACTCTTGCTTCCTTCAGCTAAAAGTCTATCTGTATTGAAAAACAGAACCTCATCATAGCCTTCCTCTTTGGCTTTTACCGATTCCAAATAATTAATCATATAGTTGCTACTCTTAATAGTATATACCGATTTAGGTAAAATTTGAACATCTGATATTTTCACCTTGAATCCATTTAGATAATCTTCATGTTTATAGGAATTTTCTCTATGACTTATGAATATCCCTGCGTCATTAACTAAAACTTTTACTATCCCGTTTGCTATAGAATTCTCTAATAAATAAGTATCTATTTTTTTCTTGATGTCATATAACGAAAAACCATCCACTTGAATGATTGTTAATGAAGACATAAGTCTTTCTAAATGATCATCGAAGTATTCAATTTTTCCATCTATCAATCTCAT
>DAOUQP010000194.1 GCA_030625575.1 Eubacteriales bacterium
ACGATCACGATCTTGTTCGGCATCTGTATTTTTATTCTCATTTTCAGCTTTTCTTGCTTCAATTTCAGCCTTCATAGCTTCCTTATGAGCTTCAATAGCTGCTTTCATTCTCTCTTTGTCCATTTTCACATGACCATTCTGTGCAGCATCAGTATTTTCGAATTGCTCTAGATTATCTAAACTATAGAAAAATTCTTTTACCGACATAACCTGAGTTCTATTTTCAGCAGCAACCGGGTTGATTTTTTTTTCAATCTTAGCAAGCTTTTTAAGCCCTACAGAAACACCTTCTTCTTCAGCATCTTCATGTTCTTCATTAGTTGCTTGAAGTATTACAACATCGACATGTTCATACAAATCATTACCCTCAATCAATGCCGCCAATTTTTCATCAATACTATCATCGTCGTTTTTCTTTTCAACAGTAGTTAAAAGCAATTTCCCATCTTCGTCTTTTAGATATCCCTCATCTTTTGCATTAGCCACTAACTGATTGAGAACATCTTCGATAGGTTTACCAATCATACCTTCATCAATAATATCTTCGGCATCATCGTTTAACGCTTCAATCCCGATAACTTTATCATTTCTATTGAGTTCGATTTCAACACTTGGGTTTATATCAAGCGCTACAACTGAATATACAGTATTCTGTAGTTGATAAGCATACGCTCCTACTGACACCGCCAGCATTAAAACAGCGGCAATTGCATATCTCTTCCAATCGGTTTTTGCACTTGAAATTACATCATCAGCAAGAAAATAAACTTCCTGTCCAACTCTGCAATCATCTTTTTTTACAATTTTTTTCGTTCCCATTCCACGTGTCATTACAACACAATATTTATCTTTAATCTTTACGATAACGCCTTTATTCACAGTGAAAACCTCCTCACTTAATGTCCAAATACTCTCTAATGGTTTCATAATCCCCTGATAAAACAATCGCCGTTGCAATAATATAGTTTCTACTTCTTTTTAATTGCTTATTCGTCACGTTCATTTTGCTTGTTATTTCTTTCCTAGGCAAATTGCCTTTTTCCATTAACAACTCTAGAATTGTTTTATCGGAAATAATCAATTTGGTAACTTCAATGGCGTTTGCTTTAGTTATCTGATGCTTTGGCAAGGTATCTATCAACTTTTCAAATGAAATATTATACTTCTCCAGTTCATCTGATAATCTTACTATTTCATTCTTCAAAATGAATTCTCTCTCTATATCCTGTTGATCCGATATACTTTCATCGATAGAATCCCTTAAATACTCTTTATTTTTATTGTTTTTTCTTTTATAAAAATCTTTAAGTCTGCTCTCAATAACCAATTTTGCATAGCTTAAAAACTTTCCTTTATCAAAATCATACCGGTCGATGGCCTCATTAAAGGCATCTAGTGCTATAGAAAATTCATCTGAGTTATTTACATCTACATAGTGACCGGTAAAATCTGATACTTTTTTAATAATAAACGGGAAATACTCTTTTATAAATTCATTCCTTACTTCATCCTGGTTTTCTTCTTTTATTTCTGCTAAAGCTTCTATCAATGTTAGATTCAAGATGCACTTCCCCCTAATTGATTATCAATCTAAATCGTCATATAACTCCATTAATTCTTCGTATTTCTCAATGAAATTATTATACTGAGCTAAAGTGATATAATCCTCATCATCTAATTCATCAGCAAGAATTTCAAATTCATCAAACAAAAGATCTAAATCCTCATCATCCAAATCAGCAATCTCGTCTTCTAGATCTACTAATACTTCATCTCTCATATCGACATAATCATCATACTCGTCTGTTGTAATATATCTCATTTCTTCATAGATATCTAAAAATCCTTCTACTTCTGAAATCAATACTATTATATCAAATAAAGTAGGATCAGTTAAGTCTTCAATTTCCTCGATATATCCATCGAATGTAGTCTCTACGATTGGGAAATAAAGTCCGAATCCCTCACCAGTTGTAAATTCAGGATCTTCAAGGATATCTTCCATATCATCTTTATAATCTTCTAGAACAGCGATTCCTTCAGTGATAGTGAACATATCATCTAGATAATCGAGTAATGCTTCTAATACTCCTATCGCCTCAAGTAATTCTGCATATTCAGGATCAACAAGATCATTCCAAAGTTCAAAAGTATCCATGAATGAGTCACCAGTATCTTCATCTGTCCATTCAAAACCAGAATCATCTAAAATTTCATTTATATCTTCAACTAAATCTTCATATTCTTCCATAGCTTCTTCATAATTTTCATAGTCCTCGATAAGCTGATCCAAAATTACTTGAACAGCATCTCTGTCGACAGGGCAGTCTTCTAATAATTCTTCTACATCATCTCGAATACTTTGATTAGCATCATAATCATCTAAGATT
>DAOUQP010000092.1 GCA_030625575.1 Eubacteriales bacterium
AGTGCTCACTTTGGCTTTATACTCAAACTTGCTCAAATTCATAATGAATTTAACACAAGTCTCTTGAGCGATATCTTCGGAGAGCTCTTTATTAAATGTCAAACTGTAAATATATTTAAAAACAAAAGGATAATTTGTCTCAATCAAATAATTGAGATGTATTTTACTCCCTCGTTTCGCCTTATAAAAAGCTTCTCTCTCGACATTCATTAAATCACCTTATTCACTAAGAAATTTCATCATTTCCTCTATCAGTATATCACTAATCTTATAATTGATTGATGTATAAGACTCCATGTTCTCTTTTTCATCTTCAACAATTTTCAATACGTGATTCATATCTTCAATAATAAGAACCTTCGCATCTAGTTTTGTTTCTTTTAAAATATTTATATCCTCTTTAAATACCTGTAAATCATTTGTTCCTCTAACTAACAGTAACGGAACACTGATATTCATTAATTCCTTGGCTGGATTATATTTTATCCACGATTCTAGAAATGCTAAAACTTCTTTATTAAACAGCATTTTTAATGATTCCAATTGTCCTTCAAACGGCTCATCATTCTTCACCATTTCCATAAACGGTTCGATAGAGTCGACACCAAGCTGCTTTGCTATTATTATATCAATTGGATATCCCGCACCACTTAGTGAAATAACTCTCTCCACAGATTCATTATTTGCTGCGATAAACGAAACTAGTGCTCCTTGAGAGTGTCCAGCTAGTGTAATATCTTCATATCCCTCATCTCTAAAATATTTTATTATACTTACCAAGTCATCGACAAAATCATCAAACAACAAATCAGATTCAGTTCTTTTATCATAACGATAAGTGCTAACTCCTTTTCCTTTTAAAGCGTTTGCCAGCATTCTAAGCGAATCATTCTTTCCATCTAGCATCATACTATTTCCGTCTCTATCTGTAGGTCCAGAACCAGGAATGATTATCACCAATTTATCTTTCTCTTGATCTATAAATGTTCCTTTTATTACACCCGTTTGTGTTTGAATATTTAAATCTCCATAGACTATACTCACAAAAATTACCCCCATCAACAGCAATACGATAATTGCAATTCCTACAATGTTTGTACGCTTAAGTTTCATAATATTATTCCTTTCTAATACACACTTTTATTATCAATTATTATTCTTCCCATGAAAACAAATAACAAGCTTATTAAAATCGTAATCAATGAACATATAATATCTTCATATCTAAAACTATTGTATAATCGATTAACTTCCAGCGCCAAATAGTGAGGCATTAAATACCTATACTGCTTGCTAATCATATGAATTATTCCATACTGTCCAAAGTAAATTCCAACAGATATAATACTCGATAGATATGCCTTTTCTATCAAAAGTTCTACTAACATATGCGTACTTAAATAGTAAATCAACATTAAACTTACCATTAAAGCTACTTTGATAATTGAAACAATATATACTTCTTTTTCACCAAATATCATCATAGAGTAGTAATAATTTACAAGCAATGATATAAAAGCAATCATCACAATTACACTTCCATAAACAATGAATTTTGAAGTAAAAAGCCTACCTAAATCAATTCCTTTACTTAAAGGTATATCAATATAATGATTTGTAAATTCTTTAGAGACCACTCCTGATAAGGTAAATGCTAAAACGACAGGAATAATCTGAAGGATATTACCGATGTAACTCTTTATTGCTTCTTCTCCACTTATAGTAATAAACTCTGCTAATCCTTCCATACCTGTCTGCAGTTTCAAAATATCAGGGAGAAACTTCAGCATAACTGGATCTAATAAAGCAAAAAATATAAATACGAATGCGATAATCATAAACTTATAGCTTCTAATTCCTTCATCAATCTCTTTTTTAATCACTTTTTTCACCACCGTTTATCATTTCTAAATAAATATCCTCTAGACTCGATTTTCTCTGGTTAACACTGATGATTTCAATATCATTCTCAATAACACTTTTTAATATCTCCCTTTTCCCAGCTCTAATATCATTTAGAAAGAATGAATAACAATTGTTTTCATAAGTGAATTTATCGACAAATTTGAAGGAGTCAAATTCAACTTCTGAAGATATCTCTTGAACACATATATCAACTATCGGATAGATAAATCCCTTTTTTAACTCTATTAGACTATCTTCGAATATCAACTTCCCATTTTTCAAAATCCCTATACAATCACAAATGTTTTCCACATCAGAAAGTATATGAGTAGATATCATTATCGTTTTCCCCTCATCTTTTAATCCCTTGATAATATTAATTACATCTTTTCTTCCCTCGGGGTCAAGTGCTGATAGTGGCTCATCTAGCAGTAAAATATCTGGATTATGAGTAAGCGAACATGCAAATGCCGCTCTTTGTTTCATTCCTTTTGAAAAGTTTGATATTTTCTTATTCATGAATTTTTTTAATCCTACCAATTCGATTAAATTATCGTATTTATAATCTTCTGATATAAAATCCATATACTCTTTCAAAGTCAGGTGTTCATAAAACACCGGCGCTTCTGGCATATATCCAATCTTAATATCGTTATCAACATGAATATTTCCTGAATCAATATTTAAAAGACCAATAATCGCTTTAAGTGTAGTAGTCTTCCCCGCACCATTATGTCCCAGCAATCCGTAAATTTCACCTTTTTTCATTTCAAGATTCACTTCATCCAAAGCTATGAAATTTTTATATTTCTTACATACTTTTTCAAGTTTAATCATAGATATTCTTCCTCCCAAAAATTAAAAAGAGAACAGATCCAAATCCAGTAACAAATAAAACTATTAACGACCATATAACCTTATTTAAATTTCTTACACCTTTTTTTATAATCATCCATAGACACCAAGCTGCCAAAGTATAATTCAAAATAATAAGCGGCATCAGTATTATGATTAAATCCATATTCATCTAAATTCCTCCTCTTATATATAACGATTGGAAACAGCAAAAGGTTCAAATTAAAACTAAAAAAGAAATAACCAAGTAATTTCTACTTGATTATTTCTTTCGCCGATTTCCTTACTTCAGTTGGCAATTCTAACTCCAATGCCCTATTAATAAGGTCTACTCTTGTTTTTTCTTTCTTTTCTAGTAAATCCTTAATGATTTGTACTTTTCTCTCTCTCCCCGGAATAAGCTGATATAAGATATACCAATCTTCAAGGGCCATGATGTTCACCTTTTGATTTCCTACATCAATAACTTTATCAATGGATTTTTCATCGAATACAAATCTGAATTCCCCTTCTATATGGCGTATATAAAATCCTGCAATGATATCAATTTCAGTTTCATCAATAACGATTGTTGTAAATCTTTGAGTATTGTAGATATCATTATCATCATTCTTTATCTTTTCATTACCCAGCATAAGAAGATTATTTCTAACACCTTCATAATCTTTTTCTTCAATAAACAAATCAATATCATTTGGTTCTTTTTCATGCCCGTTAAAATATAGAACCGTCGATGCACCTATTGCCCAAATGATATTCATCTCATTTAACTTTTCAGCTAATAATTCAAGAGTTTTCATTCGTCATCTCCTACTCAATATAGATTTTTACGATTGTTCCGTTTTCTTCTTCAATATCGACCAAAGTTTGATTTCCAGTTTCACTGAAATCATCAATTGCATTTTTAATTATTTCATCAATATCGATATCTCCAATTTTTTCTTTTAACTCAGGTTTAATCTTTGTTCCGATAGTCAATCCCAAATTTATAAGAGATAGCGGTATTTTAATATCTACTTTTGTATTGTCAGCAGGATCAAAAACTTTTATTTTTAGTTTTTTACCCTTTAATTTAATCTTTTCTTTTTTTACTTCCTGTTCAACGTTTTCTTCTACTGCATCTAATAATTTCAACGCTTCTTCAGAAGTAATCACTCCATCTTCAACCATCTTTAAAATTTTAATTTTCTCACTCATTTTAATCCCTACCTTTCAATAGTTTAAATGCTTCATCCGAACTGATTTCACCCTTTTCCAGTTTCTCGAGTACTTCAATATTTGAAACTTCTTTCTTGTCAGGTTGAATATTATATCCTAGAGACTCAATAACTTGATCTAAGGTTCTTCTTACAGTTGGATAGGAAACACCTAAATCTTTTTCAATCTCCTTGATATTGCCTCTGTTTTTCACAAATATTTCTATAAAAAATTTTTCATCCTTAGACAAATATGAGAACTTATCTAAATCAAATTTACCTTCAATACTAGTATCGCATCTTTGGCAATGTAATTTTACCACCTTTAATTTTTCGCCACACACTGGGCATTCACCTATTACCTCGCGATTCATCTCTTCACCTCTAATATGATTATATATCAATTATATTAATTTGTAAATTAATAATATTAAGTTATCTATAGATAATATTAATATTATTACCGTTTTGATTTAATATCTTAATAAAACAACTTGGTTATTGCATTTTACCGCTTTCAAAAGAATAACCAAGCAAAATATGCTTGGTTATTTTTTAAATCCAATTATTCGTGACTCTCTTTAAAATAATCATATGATGATCTATATAATATACGTTCATAATAAACTTTTGAATTGATATTCAAATTTTCATGTCCCTTGTTAATCAGAATCTTTATAATCGGCAATAGTTGCCGTCCATACAATTCCATCGAGGTTACTGGAGCTACTCCAGGCCACGCATTACAACTTACCACTGTCCTTTTATCAGTTACAGCCATGCGATCTTTAATTTCCTCATAGGCTTCATCATCGGTTTTAAATATGATTTGGTCGAGAGTTCCTGTTGGAATTCCTTCAACCGCCTTGACTTGAGGTGGATATTTTTCAAAATCATAAGGGTCCGCTGTTATATCTAAAATAATGGCATGTTCAGGCAATTCCTTTATCATTCGATTATCGACTATATACTTTGAGGTATCGTCCCTAGATGATGCATCGACTAATATATCAGCATTTCTCAACTCTTCAGTTAAAAGTTTTGAATTACCCGTTATACTCCTGGTAAGCATGGTAATCTTTAATCCATTATATCCACTTTTTAATTTATTTAATCTTTCATTTGATAGATCTTTAAAAGCTCTTGCGACAGTAAGACCAATTTCACCCATTCCAATTATAGCGACGTTAATCGGTCTATCGATACTTACATCGCCTAATTCATTTTCTAACTGTTCTATTGCAATTTTAGCACCATTAAATGAGGTCCCGTAATTATTTACAACTACACGGCGATTGTCATCATCCACCATCGAATCCATTGAGAATGAAACAATTCCTAGTTGCTCCATAAAGGCATTCCTAGTTTCTCGGGTAATATAATGAAGCATGGAAATTAATACAGAGCCCCTTTTCATAATCTTTAATTCCTCGTTTATCGGCGCTCTAAGTACCATTACAATATCCTTAGAATATATAACTTCTTTCGTATCAAATATGATATTTTCATTTTCCTTAAGATAATCCTCTTCTGCGAAACCCATTTCTTTGCCATAATCATTTTCTAACCATATTTCTATATCACATTCTTTAAATTCTCCAAAAAAAGCTGGTAAAAAAGATCTTTTTTCATTAATTTCCTTATGCATTTTAGGAAATCCAATATTTTTTTCCATTTAATCCCCCCAATATTATTGTAAAAAACGAAGCAATTAAGCTTCGTTTTCTTCATTCGTCATTACTTCTTTAAGTGATGTAGCTAATCCAACCAAACTTTGTATTTCAGATGGAATAATAATCTTTGTAGCATTTCCTTTAGACGCTTCAATAAATGCATCAAAACTTCTTAGAGTCAAGATTTCCTTAGTAGGACCCGCTTCTTTAATCATTTTAATCGCTAATGCTTCACCTTCTGCAATTTTTATAGCCGCTTCTTTTTTAGCTTCAGATTGTAAAATAATAGCTCTTTTTTCTGCCTCGGCTCCTAGTATCTGTGCTTCTTTATTACCTTCGGCAATAAGGACAGCTGAACGTTTTTGTCCCTCAGCTATCAATATCGCTTCTCTTCTCTCTCTTTCAGCTCTCATCTGCTTTTCCATCGCATTTTGAATATCTTGAGGCGGTATGATATTTTTCACTTCAACTCTGTTTACGCGAATACCCCAAGGGTCTGTCGCCAGGTCTAAAATACTTCTCATCTGAGTATTGATTACATCTCTACTTGTTAAAGTTTCATCTAATTCTAGCTGTCCGATGATATTTCTTAGTGTAGTCGCTGTCAAATTTTCTATCGCCACCATCGGTCTCACAACTCCGTAAGTGTAAAGCTTTGGATCGGTAATTTGAAAATATATAACCGCATCGATTTTCATTGTAACATTGTCTTTTGTTATAACCGGTTGTGGAGGAAAATCTATTACTTTTTCTTTTAAATCTGTTTTTTTAGCTATTTTATCAATTAGCGGGATTTTAATATGAAGTCCAACTCCCCAGGTTTTTAAATATCCCCCTAATCTTTCTATTACAAAAGCATTCGCCTGTGGAACTATTCTAATATTCATTACCACTAATACTACAGCTACAGCTATAACAATTAGTAATATTATAAAATCTAACATCTATTTCTCATCCTTTCTGACTTTTAATTTAACTCCTTCTACTTTTTCTATAACGATTTCTACTCCATTGTCTAAATCTTCATCGCTATAAGCGGTCCATATCTGTCCTTTTACTTTAACATGTCCCGTTTCATGCATTTTAATATCTTTTACAACCACTCCTTTTTCATCAATTAAACTATCCACATTTGTCTTCTCTCTTCCTGCTTTTAAATATTTCTGCACGATTGGCTTGGTAAAATACATCAAAAGAATTGATGCAAAGACAAACAAAGTAATCTGGATAATAATCGAATCAATAAAATAAGAACTAATTAATGCAACTAACGCACCAAAGGCAAACCATATAGAAATTAATCCAAGAGATACTGCCTCAATAATAATAAAAATAATTATTAATGCCATCCACATTACTTGAGGCGAAAAAAATTTATCCATTAAATCCTCCTTCATATAATTTTCTGTTATAATATACTTATAATACCATTAAATAAATACCATTATCAAATAAAACTAAACATTTAGAGGTGTATCATGTTAAAAAATATTCTTTATGTAGGTATAGGCGGTTTCTTCGGAAGCTCCTTAAGATACATTATATCAAAAACATTGAATAGTTCCTTCCCTTACGGTACATTATTTGTAAATGCCTTTGGAAGCTTTATATTGGGTTTTATAACATACAAATTGATCAAGTCGACAAATATCCCTCAGGAATATATATTAATGTTCACAACAGGCTTTATCGGGGCCTTTACTACATTTTCGACGTATATGCTTGAGTCTCATATTTTTTTAGCTGAAGACAAAATTTTCGCCGGAATCGTAAACATATCAAGCAATTTAATTTTAGGATTATTCCTTGTGCATTTTGGATACCAACTAGCTAAATCAATTTAGGAGATGATCATATGTTAAGAAAATTAATTAGTGTATATAAATTTTCCCTATTAACTTCACTAATATCAATCGCATTGATTATCTCAATCGATATGCTGCTGCCGAATCCATATGCTTTATTGTTACAATCTATAGTTGTTTTATCTGTTTTTATAGCATATAGAACTTTATCTGCAAAAATACTTGCTAATTATATTAAGAAAATTCATGTAGAATATCCTAATATTTTTCCAAAGGATATCAGCACCTTTATCGATCAGCATAATTTTCTTGGATTTAGGTATAATGCTCTTACATTATTTAAAAGTACATTTCTAAATATTGAATCTATTTACAATAATCAATTAAAATTAATTGCTGAAAATACTGCTTTAAATACTTCTTTAGAACAAAACATGCGGACAAAGGATTTTTTATTAGAATTAAGTAATTCCATTTTAGAATTCGATGATCAATTGGACTTTCTGAATTTCATCTTAGAAAAAACAATTGAAATAATACCTGATGCATCTCATGGATGCGTCATCCGAAACGCAGATGATAAAATCACCGAATATATTGCAGCCTATGGCTATGAACTTAATGACTTACAGTCAATTAATTTAGACCTTTCAGAGACCTTTCTTTATGTTATGTCAAACGGCGACATTAAAGAACCAAAGATTGCAGGCAATTTAAGATTGTTTAACAAGGAGAATATTCAAAGTGAAAAATATGAATCTTTTGACGATATGCAGGCTTATGATGTACTCTCTTCTGTTAGCTCGCCAATTTTTATAAATAACAAACTCTATGGTATGTTAAATATCGATAGCGAGAAAGAGAATGCTTTTACAGAAGAAATTATCCCAGTCATGAAATATATATCAAATCAAATAAGTATCGCACTCAGTAATTATATCATGTATGAAAAAACCGTTGAACTGTCAAGAGTCGACAGTTTAACAGGAATACTTAACCGCTCATATTTTGAGAATTTACTTGCTGAATACTATAAAAAAGCTTTAAGATATAATGAAGAATTTATTATCAGTCTATTAGATATGAATGATCTTAAAAAAGTCAACGATTTACATGGGCACAGTGCAGGAGATAAAACCCTAAAAACCCTTGTTGATATCATTAACGAAGAGATTAGAGAATCAGATATTTTTGCTCGCTATGGCGGCGATGAATTTATAATAGTTTTCTTTAATACTTCTAAACAAGAAGTAGAAGAAAAACTTGATTTCATACTAA
>DAOUQP010000087.1 GCA_030625575.1 Eubacteriales bacterium
ATTATCAAATGTAAAAGAAGTAGAATATTAACTCTAGCATGCAAAAATCACAACATATTATGATTTTTCACTCAAATATGTTGTGATTTTGTTTTATTGTTATATATAGCATCAAATAATGCTCCGTTTTTCAGTGGCCTCTAATAATCCCCCTTCTTTTTCTTGTCAAATAAAATCATTTAAAATCTACCTATATTCTCAGGAATAATTAACTTTGCTTCAGTGTTGGCAATTACATCATCAACGCTGACATCAGGACCCAGTTCTTTTAAAAGAAGGCCTTCTGGTGTAACTTCCATCACAGCCATTTCGGTAACTATCATACTAACTCGTCCTTTAGCTGTTAAAGGAAGAGTACATTCTTTTAATATTTTTACATTTCCTTTAGCTGTATGAGTCATAGCTATTATTACCTTTTTAGCTCCAGTGACCAAATCCATAGCCCCGCCCATGCCGGGAACCATTTTACCGGGAATTATCCAGTTGGCAAGATTTCCTTTTTCGTCAACTTGGAGAGCACCTAGTACAGTAAAGTCCAAATGTCCACCTCTGATGATAGAAAAAGATATTGAACTATCGAAGAAAGCAGCACCAGAATTTATAGTTACAGGCTGTGCCCCTGCATTTACTAGATTGGGATCTTCTTTTCCTTGTTCGGGAGCTGCCCCGATTCCAACAAATCCATTTTCTGATTGCAATGTAACTTCAATATCTTCAGGAATATAGTTAGCCACTAAAGTTGGTAATCCAATACCTAAATTAACTAAATTTCCATCTTTAAATTCTTTTGCTACTCTGTTGGCAATAATTGATTTAATATTCATATTATTTACCTCCCTGTACTACTACATTAACAAAAATATGGGGTGTCATAACATCGTTTGGATTGATATCACCGATTTCAACAATTTCATCAGCTTCCACTATTACTAAATCTGCAGCCATAGCCATAATAGGATTGAAGTTTCTTGCTGACAAGTCATAATAAACATTACCTTTTTTATCAACTTTTGCTCCTCTTAATAAAGCTACATCCGCTTTAAGAGGTTTTTCAACTAAATACGGTTTGCCGTCAATTTCTATTTTTTGTTTTCCAGTCTCAACAACAGTACCGATTCCAGTTGGAGTAAGCACTCCACCAAGTCCAGCGCCTCCTGCCCTTATTTGTTCAACCAATGTACCCTGAGGAGTCAATATAATCTCCATTTCACCCGAGTGCATTTGAATTCCCGATTCAGGATTAGTACCTATATGACTCGTATACACTTTTTTTATAAGCTTATGTTCAACTAATTTACCATAATTTACTCCAGGAAAACTTGTATCGTTGGCAATTAAAGTTAAATCGCCGATGTTTTTTTCAATTATACAATCAATTAATTTTTCTGGTGAACCTACACCTAAAAAACCACCAACCATAATTGTCATACCAGGTTTAATATAAGACAACGCTTCTTCTATGCTTTTATATTTCTTCATAACTTCACCTCATTATCTTTCAACTAAAATTGCAGTACCCATTCCTCCGCCTATACATAAAGTGGCAAGACCTTTTTTCGAATCTCTTTTTTTCATTTCATAAAGCAATGTAACTAAGATTCTAGCGCCGGAGCCTCCGATAGGATGGCCTATAGCGATAGCGCCTCCGTTGACATTGACAATATCAGTATTTAAATTCAAATCTCTGACAACAGCAATTGATTGAGCTGCAAATGCTTCATTTGCTTCAATAAGGTCAAGGTCTTCTACTTTCCAATCAAGTTTTGCCAAAGCTTTCTTAGTAGCTGGAACAGGACCGTAGCCCATGATTGAAGGATCTAAACCGGCAGATGCAAAAGCTTTGATTGTAGCTAATGACTCAAGACCTAATTCATTTGCTTTTTCTGCACTCATTACGATAAACATAGCTGAACCGTCGTTTATTCCAGATGCATTTCCAGCAGTAACTGTACCGTCTTTTTTAAATGCAGGTCTTAATTTTGATATGTTTTCATAAGTCGCACCGTGACGAGGATATTCATCAGTATCAACGATGATGGGATCTTTCTTACGCTGAGGAATCTCAACTGGAACAATTTCATCTTTAAAACGACCAGATTTTTGTGCTGCTTCAGCTTTATTTTGGCTACTTACAGCAAATCTGTCTTGCTCTTCTTTGGTAATATTCCATTGCTCTGCAATATTCTCAGCAGTAATTCCCATATGATATCCATTAAATATGTCAAAAAGACCATCATGAACCATAGTGTCAATCATTTTTCCATCACCCATGCGTTGACCCCAACGTGCACCTGGGACTACGTAAGGAGCGTTACTCATACTTTCAGTTCCGCCACAAAGAATAATATCTGCATCGCCATTTTGGATAAATTGATGTGCGATACTTACCGCTCTTAGTCCGCTACCGCAAACTTTATTGATTGAAAATGCTGATGTTTCTACTGGTAATCCAGCACCGATACTAATTTGCCTAGCGACATTTTGTCCAAGTCCAGCACCTAATACATTACCGACAATAACTTCATCGATAATATCTGCAGGTATTCCTGCGCGTTTTATAACTTCTTTTGCAGCTACGACACCTAAATCAACTGCAGATTTTTTTACTAAGCTTCCACCAAAAGAACCAACAGGAGTTCTTACGGCCGATACAATAACAACATCTTTTTTCATTTTTAATTACCTCCAATATATATTAACTATTAAATGCAAGTTGCGTGCCATTAAACAATTTATTTAAAATTGTTGTAATTTCAATGAATTGAGAATAATATAACAGTATAGAGATATGCAGTATTGCATATATTGATAATTATTTTTGCAATAATGCATATCAACTTATGACAAAAGAGGTGTAAATAATGAATGATTATCCAAAATTCGCATATATAATTACTGATTATAAACTTGGTATTAAAGATTATGATAAGAAAATATTTGAATTTATAGGTAATGAAGGGGATTTGAGAGACAATAAAATAACCGTTCTTTTTCCAAACCTTAAAACTGATCAATGTGATAATTTTTATAAAACCAGGACCTATCAGAATAAAGATTATTATATAAAACAGAGCAAGATAGTAATCAATGATGAAAACTACTATATTTTTTTCGTTGCAGATTTTTTAATGATTTCTGAAATAGAGAAGCAGGTTAGTTATCTTAATCATCAACATTATATGTATAATGAAATGTTGAATAAATTAGAAGATGGAATATACATTACAGATGAAATTGGTAGGACACTTTATGTCAATGATGCGTTTATAAACTTATCTGGTCTTTCAAGAGACTCTTTAATTGGCAAAACTGTGCAGGAGTTGAATAGAAAAGATGTACTTCCAAATTCATGTTGTGAAAAAGTAATTGATACACATCAAACTGTAACAACTATCAACAATTATTATGAGGGTCAAAAATGTTTAGTTACAGGTTCTCTTATCAATAACGAAAAGGGAGAATTTAAAAGAACAATAGCAGTAATTAGAGATGTTTCGGAATTGGATATCTTAATGAAGAAAGCAGCTAATGAAGAAGAATTTTCATTTTCTTATACAAAAAAAATGAAAACTATAGAATCATATATCAATGATAATAATGCGGTAGTAATAAATAATAACAAAACTAAAGATATTTATTCAAAAGCTGCAAAGTTTGCAGATATCGACACTACCCTATTGATTTTAGGTGAGACAGGAGTAGGAAAAGATTTTTTAGCTGCATATATTCACGGCAAAAGCACAAAGAGAAGCAGTGAAAATATTATTAAAATCAATTGTGCAGCTATACCTGAACATTTAATTGAATCAGAATTATTCGGATATGAAAACGGTGCATTCACTGGTGCGCAAGTAGGTGGGAAAAAGGGTCTTTTTGAAGAAGCGGGTCATGGAACTGTTTTTTTAGATGAAATTGGAGAAATGCCATATACATTGCAAGTTAAACTACTCAATGTACTTAACGACAGGTGTTTTTACCGTATAGGCGGAACAACAAGCATTCCACTTAATGCTAGAATAATTGCAGCAACAAATGCTGATATTAAGCAGCTGGTTCTAGAAAAGAAATTTAGGGCTGACTTATACTATCGTCTGAATGTAATTAGTTTAACTATTCCACCACTACGTGAGCGAAAGGAAGATATAATTCCATTGGCGCAATATTTTCTTGAATACTATAATAATCAGCATAGAAAAAATTGCTTCTTTTCACCGGATTGTCTTAAACATTTTTTGATTTATGAGTGGCATGGAAATATTAGAGAGATGAAAAACCTTATTGAGAGACTAATTTTAATTGCCGATGATGTATGCATTGATTCAAAATTATTTAAAGAGCAGATAGGACAAGACACTAGTTTTGTGAACATAGATAATATGAATTTTGAAAGTAACCTCACATTAAAAGAAAAAATTGATGAGTATGAGCGTACATTAATAGAGGATGCAATAAAAAAAGAGGCTACACTTAAAGAAGTGGCGAAGAATCTTGGTATAGATATATCTACTTTAGTTAGAAAAAAACAAAAATATGGGATATAATATAATTGAATTTGAGGAGAAGAATTTTTTCCTCTTCTTGTTTTTTTTGGCATCTATTGTTACTATATAATTAGAAAAAAATGGGGTTTGTCATGAAAATATTAGTTGCAGATGGAGCTGGGTATATAGGAAGTCATACAGCAGTAGAATTATTAGATGTTGGACATGAGATTGTAATAGTTGATAATCTTAGCAATAGTTAGATTGAAGCAGTTAATAGAATAAAGAAAATTTCAAAAAAAGATATGAAATTAGGTACAACCAATCCATATGGCAGTGCAAAACTTATGATTGAAGAAATACTTAGAGACTTATATACATCTGATTCCGAGTGAGCTATTTCTATCTTGCGATATTTTAATCCAATAGGGGCACATAAGTGTGGAAGGATAGGGGAAGATCCTAATGGGATTCCTAATAATTTAATGCCTTATATCACACAGGTTGCAGTTGGAAAAAAGAGAAAAGTTAAGTGTGTTTGGAAGCGACTATGATACTTGCGATGGTACGGGTGTAAGAGATTATATACGTGTAGTGGATTAAGCTATGGGACATATAAAAGCTGTAGATAAGATAGCGAATAGCAAAGGAGTATTTACTTATAACTTAGGCACAGGAATAAGCTATACTGTGTTGGATGTTGCAAATAATTTTATTGAGGCAACCGGTAAAGAGATTTCGTATGAAATTGCAGATAGAAGGTCTGGGGACATTGATGTTTGTTTTGCGGATTCAACAAAAGCTTTAGATGAACTTGGATGGAAAACAAAATATGACTTATACAATATGTGCTTGGATTCTTGGAACCGGCAAAAGAATAATTCAAGTGGATATGGGAAATAGGAAGTGAATTTAAATGTATAAAAAAGAACTTGATTTGGCTAAAAAACTGGCTATTGATGCAGGAAAGTTGATAATGCAGGTGTATTTAGATAAATCGTATGATATCAGCATAAAATCTGATGAATCTCCTGTAACTACTGCTGATCATTTGGCAAATGATTTGATTGTAAAAATATTAAAAAAAGAATTTCCTCAGTATGCAATTTTAGCTGAGGAAAGTGAGGATGATTTAATAAGGAGAGATAATGATTATTGTTGGTTAGTGGATCCTTTAGATGGAACAAAAGAATTTATAAAGCATAATGATGAATTTTCCGTTAATATTGCTTTAGTTTATAAGAAAAGACCGGTATTAGGAGTGATATATATCCCTGTTACAGAAGAGTTATATTATGCTACTAAGGAGTTGGGAACTTTTTATGAAGCTAAAGGTGTGCTTAAGAAAAAAATATCTGTATCAGATAAAACTGATGATATTAAAGCGTTGAGAAGTAGGTCGAGGATATCTCAAAAACTTACTGATATTTATGAGAACGAGACTAAAATCACTGAAGTAATAAAAATGGGAAGTTCTATAAAGGGATGCTTCATTGCTAGAGGAGAAGCTGAAATTTACTACAGTCTTGGCAAAACGATGGAATGGGATACTGCTGCTATGGAGGTAATAGTAAGTGAGGCTGGTGGTATATTTAAACAGCTTGATGATAGTGTCATGTATTACAACAGGAAAATAAGCACAAATAATAATGGGTTTTATATTGTAAATAAAAAAGAGAATAAACTAAGATTATAAGGGTGAGTAAATTTGACTAAAGAAATGATTGTGTTTTTCACAGCGATGATGCCTATTTCTGAATTAAGAGGAGCAATTCCCTTGGGAATTAACTTAGGGATGGAACCTATGAATAGTTTCTTATTATCAGTAATAGGAAATTTAATAATAGTGCCAATTTTATTATTGATTGTTCGTCCGATTTTCATGTATTTTAAAACTCTTAAAAGATTTCGTGAGTGGATTAACAAGTATGAAGAAAGAGCTGCTAGAAAAGTTAAAAGTTATAGGAAATTTAGATTGCTAGGATTATTTTTACTAGTAGCGGTACCAATTCCAACAACTGGTGTTTATACAGGGGTTGTTGCGGCTAATGTGCTGCAGATTAAATTTAAAAATGCATGGTTGGCAATATCTTTAGGAGTGATTGTAGCTGGAACTATTGTATATATGATAAGCTTGAACATAATACATTTATTGTAAAAAAAAATAAAAAGTCAATATAATGCAAAGCGAGGTATAAATATGAGTACATTATCAGTATTTGAATTGAAAGAAAAAATTGATGAGCAAAAGACATTAAAAAAAAGACTAGATGGATTTTATCAAGAAAGAGATAGATTGATCATTGAAGTTAAAAAGTTGAAGAAACAGCTTATTAAAGAAAATATGGATGTAGATAAGATGGAAAAGGTTTCTTTAACGAGTGTATTAACGTACATAAATGGTAGTTATGATGGAAAATTGGAAAAAGAAAAAATGGAAGCTCTTGAAGTAAAATTAAAGTACGATTCTGCCGAGGATGAACTTGAAATGATAGAAGAAAAGATTAAAGATATAGAATCAAAGGTAGAAGATGTTAAGAAGTATGAAGAAGAATATATATGGCTTTTAAAGAAAAAAACAGATTCCATAGAAGATCAAGATGAGAACTTTAAAAAAACTATAAATGTAATAACTTCTATAAAAAATGAAATAAAAGAGATTGATGAAGCTGTTGTTGCTGGAAGACAGGCGTTAAATGCTTTTTCGAGTGTGATCAATGATTTGGATACTGCGAAAAACTGGGGAATTTTCGATATGCTCGGAGGGAATTTCATTGCAAATGTAGGAAAGCATATGAAGATCGATGCTGCGAGAAAATCACTCTCAGAAGCAAAGGGTAGACTACAAATATTTGAACGAGAACTTAAAGATGTAGATGTTTCAAGTGAAGTAAATATAGATATGGGTAGCTTTATGACAGTAGCGGATTTTTTCTTTGATAATATATTTGTAGATTTTATGGTTCAGAGTAAAATAAATGATTCTCTAAATAAAATAAATCAGGCATATGGACATGTTAAAGAGAGATTAGGTAGTTTAGAATCTAGAAAAAATGATTTACATATGAGTTTAGAAAAATTAGAGAGAAATAAAGAGGAAATTTTACAAAAATATTTTTAGATATTCCTTGACTAAAGGGTATTATTAAACATATACTATTTGAGTATTTAATTTAGTAGATTTGCACCCCAAGTGGGTGCCCTACCAAAACTAGCACGTAACTAAGTGGTGGGTCATCCTAGATGGGTGATCTGTCACTCTTTTTTTTGAAAAATTCGGGAGGTATTATATGTCAACGAAGTATGTTTTTATTACAGGTGGTGTTGTTTCTTCACTAGGCAAGGGAATCACAGCTGCTTCATTGGGGCGATTGCTTAAATCAAGAGGAATATCTGTTTCAATGCAAAAATTTGATCCATATATAAATGTGGATCCAGGAACAATGAGTCCATATCAACATGGTGAAGTTTATGTCACTGAAGATGGAGCTGAAACTGACCTTGATTTAGGTCATTATGAGCGGTTTGTGGATGTAAACTTATCAAAGAATTCAAATGTAACAACTGGAAAAATTTACTGGTCAGTACTTAATAAAGAGAGAAAAGGCGATTATCTAGGAGCGACTGTTCAAGTTATCCCTCATATTACAAATGAGATAAAAGAAAGAGCTTATAGAGCTGGAAAAACTGATAATCCGGATGTTGTCATAACAGAAATCGGTGGAACGGTTGGGGATATCGAATCGTTGCCTTTTCTAGAGGCTATTCGTCAAATAAAATTTGATCTTGGTAAAGAAAACGTTATGTATATTCATGTTACTTTAGTGCCTTATTTAGAAAAAGCAGGCGAGCTTAAAACTAAACCTACTCAGCATAGTGTAAAAGAATTAAGAGAAATTGGTATTCAGCCTGATTTGATTATTTGCAGAACACAAAAATTTATTAATGATGAGTTAAAGAATAAGATTGCTCTTTTCTGTAATTTAGATGCAACTAATGTAATCAGCAATATGGATGCAGATTCACTTTATGAAGTGCCGTTGATGCTCGAAAAAGAAGGATTAGCGGATAAGGTATGTGATAGACTTCAGCTTAAGTGTGGATTACCTGATTTATCAGAGTGGGAGAAAATTGTTGATATCGAAAGAAACCTGACCGATTCAGTTAACATTGCTTTAGTAGGTAAATATGTACAACTAAGAGATGCATATCTTTCTGTAGCAGAGGCGTTAAAACATGCTGGACTTGCAAATGATTTAGAGGTTAATATCAATTGGGTAAATTCTGAAGATGTAACAAAAGATAATGCAAAAGAATATCTTGAGAATGCAGATGGTATTTTAGTGCCAGGTGGATTTGGAGATAGAGGGATTGAAGGAAAGATTATCGCTACTCAATATGCTCGTGAGAATAAGGTACCCTTCTTTGGAATCTGTTTGGGAATGCAACTTGCTACAGTCGAATTTGCACGCAATGTAATGGGATATAAAGATGCACATAGCAGTGAACTAGACCCTGATACAAGCTATCCTGTAATAGATTTGATGCCTGAACAAAAAGAGATTGAAATGATGGGCGGAACAATGAGACTTGGAGTTTATCCATGTAAGGTAATGTCTAATACTAAAGCATATGAAGCATATGGCAGTGAT
>DAOUQP010000014.1 GCA_030625575.1 Eubacteriales bacterium
TCACGAAAAACAAGTTATCTTTTATAGCGAGAAATATGCTAAGAAAGCACGTACTGACCGTGCAGGTGCAATTGAAAAAGCAAGAAAATTAATACAAAGTCCAGGTAGTTATTCCCACGCTACTTCTTATGGTGCTGCAGGCTATGTGAAAAATCTGGAAATCGATAAAAAAACTGGTGAGATACTTAACCCAGAAAATGTATTATACCTAGACGAAGAAAAGATCAAACAAGAAGAAGCCTTAGATGGATACTATGTACTGATTACAAGCGAGTACAAAGAATCATCTGATTCAATTATTGAGATGTATAGAGGATTGTGGAGAATAGAAGAGTCATTCAGAGTAACAAAGAGTGATTTAGAATCAAGACCTGTGTATGTTTCAAGAGAAAATCATATAAAAGCACATTTCCTAACTTGTTTTATATCATTAGTAATTGCTAGAATTCTAGAATTAAAACTGAACAGAAAGCATAGTATCGGAAAAATAATTGAAAGTCTTCAAAAGTGTAGCTGTACTAACATTCAGCAAAACTATTACTTCTTTGATTACTATGATGAAGTATTAAAGGATATCGAAGTCGCTACAAGCGTTGATTTTTCAACAGAAGTACGTACTTTAAAAGAAATCAAAAAAAAGTTAGCAGATACTAAAACTTAATCCGTTACGCTATAAAAATCGGAAAAAATAGAAACCCAGCAAACGCACTAATATCAGTGTTTTGCTGGGTGTTTTTCTATTGTTTTGCTGCAAAAGTCAAGTTATATGCCTATCAAAAATTAAATAAAACTATTTCTAATCATAAGCCACTACATAGCCTCACTCCTCTAGAATTACATTTTACTATTTCCACTTTCTAATTGTGTGAAGTAGAAGTCGCAGATGAATTTATTCAGCATTAAACATTTTCGAGATACAACCTTTTTTTGTGACATGCAAGTTCAATAACTTATTCAGTGCTACCAGGTCCTTGCTAATGGTATAAGCACTTATCCCATCAACTTATCTATGCTTCAAATAATCAATAACATGTTCTTTCTTGATTTGAGAAATGTCTTTAACATCTTTTTATTCAGATCTAATAAATTCGATAATGGTTTGTTTATATGCATCATAAGTTAGATGGCTATGAATCCCAATCATTCTATTAGATTCATTCTTACCCATCATTTCTTTATATTTTTTTTTTGCTTGATGCCTGCTTTTATTCACATTCAACATCATCTGCATTCTACAATGCATTTGATAATCCATTTTTGACATTCTAGCCATAATACCAACTCCTTTTAAATAAATTTGCTTAGTCGAATTAATTGTATAAAAAAAGAACGTCTCCTCAAAAAGAGGACGCTCTAATTCACATATAATACAATATTTTAAATCGTTCATCAATAAGAGTTCGTAAATGAGTATCAGAATCAAGATAATAAAATATATTGATTTACAATTTTATCATCTTCAGTTTATATTTTTCAAACTAAGCAATATCCAGCATATTAATAATCAATTAATAATAATAACTCTTGAAAAACAATTCTAATGTCATCTTTTATTGAATCAATATCATTTTGTTTTGCAATGAACCTCCTATTGTGAGCACTTAAATCTCCAAATTTCTTAATTCTTGGTAAACTTAATGTTGTATTCCGACTAATATTCCATTTAGGATTAGATAGAAGTCTAGATATTAAATCACTAAATGAATAAAAATAACCGTCATTGCCTTTAATCTCACCTTCAATATTGTGTTTTTCAAAAAGCTCTATTATCAGAGTTTCAACTAATTTCCTAATTAACACTAAACATGCATCAAATGCTTGATATTCATAACATAACGTTGCTTGTTCAGCTACTTTTATCAAATAACCTCTAGTATTGGAAAATAGCTCTTCAGGGAATAATAAATATTCAATTTCTGGTGTAATTAAGTCACTTATATTTTTATGAAAGTTCTTTTTAAAAGCATTATGCAATATATATCCTTTTTTAAGTTTAATATATTTTAAAGCCTTTTTATCACTATTTTTACTTAAATAGGCAGATATGTTTGAATAAGGATGCAAATTCAATATATCAAAGCATTTTACAATGTCTTTTGAATAAATTGCTTCATGACCTAACTTAACTTGTAAGTAATATGAAAAATAATCTATTTGAGAACTGCTTGTCATATTCTCAAAATCTTCAATTTTATTTATATAATTCGATAAATTTTCATAATTCATTTAACTTTCTCCTAAAATATTGTCTTGAATATAATCTTCTCCAACATGAGAAAGTTCGTACATAATCCCATTTTTAAATAAATATGAGTCGTTTTTTAAGTTAATAATAATTTGATTCAAGTTTTTTGGTATTTTTTCACCAACAGTTTTAAAAATCGAAAAAACATGATTATAACTATATAAACCATCTGGAACTATATCCTTAAACAGATGCATAGCTAATAAAATTCGATCCTTATTAGATGATACTTCAGGACTATTATAGAGTTGTTGAAGTTCTCTTCTTTTTTCACTATTCAAGTCAAATTTTATAAGTTCATATTTATTAACTTTTTTATTTTTCTTTTCGCTTTTTTTAGTAGTTTTTTTACTTACATTAGTTTTTACTTTGATTTCACTTGATGTTCTTGTCATTATTTTCTCGCAAAGCTCAATTCCCTCATCGCTTGGGACATACTCTTCATCATTATATGACCTAATTAAGCTTTTCGTAATTAATTTATTTAGATTTCTCTTGATGTTTTTACTCCTATTATTGTTATAGATTTTCAGTTCTTTATACATATTCAATATTTCGACCGATGTAAAAGTTATCTTTGACTGACTCAATAACGAAACTCCCGTAATTAGTGCCATTTCATATTCAGAATTTGTTAATCCTTTAATTAGAATATCTTTCAAGTGTAATTTTACAAAATCTAATTTCGGAGTATATAATTCTTCACAATCATCTATTTCTTCTAGTGTATCATTATAATATGAATCTATTGGTAATTCTTCAATTAGTTCAACTGTTCTTTCTGACTTCATAATCGGAGGTGATACAGCAGCTCTTCCCAATCCATTTTCTCTGATATCATTAAAAACTTCTTTCACTGAATTTTCTTCACCTTCTAATTCAATTTGATACTCACCAAGTTTTAAATTGATTTTAAGCTTTCCCATACCCTATCCTCCTTCATAATAGTACATACAACTACTCTTATCCTTAAGAACTCTTATAATTGATTAATTCCTCTCTAATATTTTACTACCAATTTTCTCCTAATACAACTGATATGATATAAAATAAAAAATCCAACAAGATTTATTTATCTCATTGAATCTTAGTAATTCTAATATATACAACACTATACCACACCTATCGCTTGTGATAGCAGTAAACGTTAGTCTAGATGTGAGGAGTATTATTTAATAATATTTAGTAGAAAACTCTTTTAACACAAAACTCATTCTTATATTTCCATCAAATCGGCTATATTTGCACCTTTATCTATTATTCCTTTGATAACAGGTTTTTTACTGCTCATAATAACTGTAATTCCAGGACCATGACCCGCCTTTATGCAATCCGAGTGTACAACAACTCCGATCGTTACAGCACCCGGAAGTCTTGCTCCAATTCCAAATGTATTATCACTATCTTCTAATAATACTATATCTCCAAATCTGAGTTTATCCAGTCCTAATTCCTCGATCAGTTTACGGTCAGATGTAATTAAATCGTAATCGCCCTTTTGAGAAAATCCAGCCCCGACACCCGAACCCATCAAAGTCTGTGGTATTTTTGCTGCAACAGGCACTATCAACTTACCATCTTCCTCTTTTATATTCATCTTTTCTAATAGATTTGGATCGATACTCATCATTTTTATATCGGGATAATCGAGAAGTTCTAGTCCTTGACCGTAACCCTTAATTAAAACTTTATCGTCTATTGTCATTTTTTCAAGTGTATCATTATCAAAATATACAATAACGTGTTCAATCCCACCGTGAATACCAGTAACAAATCCTTTTGCGTCCTTTGCATCACCCGAAACAACTCTTGCTTCATTTCCTATGCAAGAAAATACATTAAGCGCATTACTTTCGTTAACATCAGCATTATGAAGCGATACTCCCGGCTCTACATGATCACCCGCTAAACCGAAAGCTAGGTCGCCAACTTTAACGTTATAAGTAATTGCACCAGTCCCCGGGATAACAAGGGGATTTCCATCTGTATCTACGCGATATCCAATAAACCCTGGATGGTGCACTTTACCTTGTAAAGACTGCATCACAACCTTGTCTTTATTTGTTCTTATCATATAAACTTCCTCGCTTTCTAAATTAATAGTAATAATGCTTATTTATCAATAAAGTTTATTTACTTTTACATTAGTCTCATTTTCTAGGGCATTAACAAAAAATTTAATTCGATTAGTTTCCCAATTTTTATTATACGAAATAATAATTTTTATGTTTTTTAACATGTTCTTTCGATATAAAAATGATATCATATCAATTGTTTTTTCATCTACATGAGAAAGATTATAAATAATTAAAATAATTTTACTTTTTAAATGATTTTTGATATATTGCTCTAGTTGATAAAAAAGACTAGCTTCGTCTATTTTATTAGTGCGATAATTTAACAATTCTTCAATATCTCTTAATGATGTCTCATCTTTAAAATAATGGACATATTCATCAATAAATTCAAAAACACCTTCATAAATTACTCTTTTCCCTGGTATTTTAACTAATTCGATAAATTGATTTTTCCTAGTATGATGCAAGAAATAGTCTTTAAAAATCTTTTCGTGTTTATTTTGGTTTGTTACAAAAATATTAATCGGATTTGCATTAGTAAGTGCATTCTCTAGCATTTTTTCAATATTTATACCCGCTCTTTCTTTTAATTCGTGCGAATTGTTACTTACTAATATTTTCCTATAAAATTCCTCAATATAGAAATTTGGACTAATATTCAAATCTTCTCTAAGTATCTTCTTTGCTTCTTGATAAGTATTAATAGCAAAATGACGATTACCCATCGATATATGATTCTTCATCAAATCCAAATATAAATTTTCATTATACGAATCCAAATTAATTAATTCTTTTAATATTTCAACCGCTAGTTCATAATTTTTCTCTTCAAAAAGTTTTATTGATCTATTATACAAATAATCAAAATATTTTTTTTGCAATTCTCCTCGTTGAAAATAAATCCAGTTGTTAAAATCATGCGCATTGTAAATATAAATATTCTCCATAAAACAACCACCGTATTCTCTAATAAAATGATAAATTAAATCATTAGTTATTTTATCATTTCTATTCATGTATTCCTGAAACTCTTGAATATCAGACGAAATATCAACATTAAGATTTAAACGAATTGTAGATTTTGAAACATTTTCAATTAAATCATATTTCGAATTAATTTTTTTGGCTTCGTTTCGAATACTCCAAAGAGCATGGCGCAAATTTCGATTAGCAGATTCTGATTCAAAATCAGCCCATAATAAGTTTTTGAGGATATTACGGTGATTTATTTTATTATTCAACCCTAAATAAGCAATAATCATTCTTGCTTTTTCACCTAAATTATTATTGATTAGTTGATTGTCTATAAATACTTGAAATTCTCCAAAATATCTAATATAGATTTTCATAATCTTGATCCTTACTATATATAATTTTTCCTTCTTTAATTGTTGCAATAACAACAATATCTTTAATTAATTTTCGATTTGTCGTCATTGGATTGTCTGCTAATATTACGAAATCAGCTAATTTCCCTTCTTCTATAGTTCCTTTAATATTATCTTCAAAATTACCATAAGCTCCGTTAATAGTGAACATTTTTAATGCTTCAAACGGTGTTATTCTAGATTTTGGATTTGGATGATTTACAGCTGCATGAATACCTAACAGTGGATTTATAGGCATAACATGAGAGTCTGATCCACCTGCTACAATTATTTCATTATCAAATATTTCTCTTAATGGATTTGTTTTCAATGCACGTTCATGACCTAAACGCTTTTCATTCATACCATCTGATTCTCTAAAAAAATATTCGTAAGTAGGATGCATAGTTAAAACTAATCCTAATTTTTTTGCGCGTAAAATTGCATTTTTACCCGGCAACTCAAAATGCTCAATTTTATGTCTCCCTTTATGGTTTGGATATTTTTCAAAACATCTTTCATACGCATCAAGAAGTTTGTCTATTCCGACATCTCCTACAGCATGTATTGAAATTTGCAAATTTTCTAATAATGCTTGTTCAATAAAATCATCCAGATCATCATCGGAAAAGAATAGCTTACCATACTCATTCTTTTTATCAGAATAAGCCTCAGAAACAGCAGCATTTCTCGAACGAAAAGATCCATCTAAAAATACATCTCCACCAACTTTGTTAAAATCATATATTTTAGCTTTTTCTACTGACACAGTCGAATATAGTATCGAAATATCAATTAGATAATTTATTCTGTTTTTTAATAAAAAATCCACATGTCTTTTATGAAATAAATATCCTCCTTCAATTGCTATTAGCGATGTAATACCTTGCTCAATTATATCATTATACGTCTTCTTTAGTCCCTCGACCATATAACTAACAGGCAATATTTCATACATTTTTTTACGAGCAATAGCACTCGCTTCATTAACTAGTTCCCCAGTTGAAATTCCTCTATCATCCCTTATAACTTTTTCTATGCTCAAAGGAAGTTTTAATTTATGCATTGCTAAAGAATTTACAATAATTGTATGGAATTCTATACTGCTTAAAAATACAGGGATGTCTGAAATCACTCGGTCAATTTCTTCTCTTGTAGGTAAACGCCTTTCTTCTAATTTGAATTCTGTCAATCGTGAACCAATTATAAATTTTATTTTTGGTTCTTCTTTTCTTTTTTCACTTATCATTTGTAGTACTTCTTCAATATTTTTTGCGTGTTCTAAATTAACAGAAAATTGATCTATGCAAGTTGGAATTAGATGAACATGAGAATCAATAAAACCTGGTAACAAATATCTGTTTTTAACATCTATTATTCTGTCAAAATCATCATCATCAATTATTCCTATATTTTTTATTATTCCATTTTCTACTACAATATCTTTTTCAAGAACTTTTTCTTGAAGCATGCTAATTATTTTAGCGTTTTTAAATAAGATTCTCATTCTTTCCCCTCCGTTTAATCTAATTATAATAAAATTTTTCAGAATATTAAATAAATTAACGTAACTTCAACGATTAATTATCATTATAATCAACCTTTCTTTGTTATCCTTAATATATAAGAAAAAGGAGACGATAATGGCATGCAAAAGAAAATGATCAAATCATTACTTTATGATTTAGTAAGTATTCAAAGCGATACTGGTACAATAAATGAAATTGATGCCGCTAACTATATTTATAACAATATTAGACATTTGGATTATTTTGAAGAAAATATAGATTTAGTTGGCAAGCATATGTTAAATGATCACCTAGAACGTTTTGTTGTATGGGGATTAGTAAAAGGTTTTTCTAAAGAGACTGTAATATTACTACATCATCATGATGTTGTAGATTCTTTTGATTATGGACGTTATAAAGAATTTGCTTATAATCCAGATGAATTAATAAATGTATTCAAACAAGTTTCTTTTTCTAACGAAATTGAAGAAGATCTTGAATCTGGGGAATGGATTTTTGGTCGCGGTACTGCTGATATGAAAGCTGGAGCTGCTATTCAAATGAATATTTTAAATTCATTTAGCCAAATTGAAAACTTTAATGGTAACATTTTGCTCTTGTCTGTACCTGATGAAGAAACATTATCATCTGGTATGCGTTCAGCAATTCAATTATTAACAGAATTAAAAAACAAATATGATTTACATTATAAGTTATTGATTAATTCCGAACCCCATGAACGCGTCGATAAAGATACCGCGACATATTACACTGGATCAGTTGGAAAAATAATGCCTGTAGTTTATGTAAAAGGCTTTAAAACTCATATCGGCCATATTTTTTCAGGATTTAACCCCTTAACAATACTTTCAAGAATCCAATATAAAACAGAAACAAATATGGATTTTTCTGATACCGTTTCAGGAGAAATCTCTCCCCCTCCATCATGGTCTTTTATGAGAGATTTTAAAGAGCAATATGATGCATCGATTCCTGAAGCTGCAGGAGGATATTTCAGTGTATTAACATTAGCAAAAACGCCAAAAGAAATTTTAAAATTACTTAAAGATACATGTGAAGAATCTTTTCAAGAATCAATAGATTTAATAAATAAGAATTTCAAATTATTTCAAAAAGAAAACCGTACTTTAAATTGGAAATCACGTGTTTTTTATTTTGAAGAAATCTATGAAATTGCAAAAGAATCAGGTGGCGATATATTTATTACTGATTATAAAAATACTTTAGACATTTTATTAAAAGATATCCACTCAAGCAAAATTAATACACCTGATGCAAATTTTATTTTAATAAAAAAAGTATTAGAATACATGCCCGATAACGATCCAATAGTAGTTATTGGAATATCACCACCTTATTATCCACATGTATCCAATTCATTGTTAGCTTTAGATTCAAAAGTTAAAGGTTTAAATAATTTCATTGAAAATAAAGCATCTACTTTTAATCAAAAAATTACAAAAAAGGAATATTTCTTAGGAATATCCGATTTATCTTACACGTCTTTGAATAAATCGGATGATGTAATTCCATATATAGAAAAAAACATGCCACTTTGGAATGAAGTTTATCATATTGATTTCAAACAACTTGAAAATTTAGACATTCCTATTATTAATATTGGACCATGGGGGAAAGACTATCACAAAAGAGCTGAGCGCGTATATAAAGATGATGTCTTCAATCTTGTTCCGAAATTAATAACAGAAGTAATACATTATATACTAAAAAGTGAGGAGGAATAATTATTATGGAAGCAATTCAAAATGTTATTAACACTATGGTTGGTTATTTATGGGGCCCGGCAATGCTTGTATTATTGATAGGAGGAGGTGTATATATTACCTTCAGAATTGGATTTATTCAATTAAGATATTTCACATATATGTGGTCACAAACTTTTGGTAACCTTTTTAGAAAACAAAAACAAGAAGTTAGTGGTACTCTTGAAGGAGATTTAACTCCATTTCAAGCAGTAACAACTGCGCTAGCTTCAACAATCGGAGCATCGAATATTGTAGGTGTACCTGTTGCAATATATTTTGGTGGACCAGGTGCAGTATTCTGGATGTGGGTAACAGCAATTGTTGGAATGGCAACCAAATATGCAGAAGTTGTACTAGGTGTACTTTATCGAGAAAAAAACGAACAAGGTGAATTTGTTGGCGGTCCAATGTATTATTTAAAAAACGGACTCAATGCAAAATGGTTAGGCATTATTTATTCATTTATCTTTATGTTAACAATTGTATCAGGAATCATGGTTCAAGCAAATTCTGCAGCTGGTAGTGCAGAAACGTTAGGTATAAGCCCAATAATTTCTGGTTTAGTTATTACAGGAATTGTTGCTGCGATTGTAATTGGTGGTGTAAAAAGAATTGGAAAAGTCTCAGAAAAATTCGTACCTTTCATGGCAGGATTATATGTATTAGGAGCATTGATTATTATTATTGCTAATATTACTCAAATTCCAAGTGTCTTTGCACTAATATTCAAAAGCGCATTTACTGGTCATGCGGCAGTAGGTGGATTCGCCGGAAGTACTGTTGCATTAACTCTTAGAAACGGTATGGCCAGAGGCGCGTATTCAAACGAAGCAGGAATGGGTAGTGCTCCAATCGCTCATGCAAGCGCAAAAACCGATCATCCAGTTCGACAAGGAATGTGGGGTATGTTCAGTGTGTTTTTCGATACTTTATTAATCTGTACAACAACTGCATTGGTAATATTATCAACAGGAATTTGGCAAAATGGAGATATTAGCGCCGCAGGAATGACAGCTCAAGCTTTTACAGATTTCTATGGAAAAGCTGGAGGCACTCTTGTAAGTTTTTCAGTGTTGTTATTTGTAATATCTACCATTTACGTAATTCTTTATTATGGTGAACGATTAGCAGAATATTTATTTGGACATACTTTCTCATTATTTATGAGATATGTATATTTAATAGCAATTTTTATAGGTGCAGTAGGTGGATTAAAATTTGTATGGTTATTTCTAGATTTACTTTTCGGGCTTGCAATTATTCCAAATATGATTGGTGTTCTTTTATTATCCGGTGTCGTAGCTCAACAAACAAAAGAATACTTTAATTCTGAACAATATTATTTAAAAGACATTAAAAATAAGAAATCCGCATAATTCATTTTAATTATAAAAAATAAGTTTGCCAAAATGGCAAACTTATTTTTTAATGAAAATTTAAATCTACTATTCTAGTATCCTTCACTTTCCGAATTCAAGATTATGTTTCTTCATCTTCTCATAAAGAGTAGTTCTGCTAAGTCCAAGAACTTTTGCAACCTTGGTCTTATTATAATTATACGTCTTAAGATACTTTAATAAAGCCTCACATTCTGCATTTTCAACAATATCCCTTAACGCCTTAGGTTCATCTATTACAAAACCTCCAGTTATTTCGAGTGGTAAATGTTGCGGCTTTATAGCTACTTCATTTTCAATAATGTTAATTGCCCGCTCTATAACATTTTCAAGTTCTCTAATATTACCAGGCCAGTCATATGCTCTTAAGTATGCTAAAGCTTCATCGCTAATCACTACTACATGCTTTAAATACCTAACTCTATATTTATCAATGAAATGACCACAGTATTCCTGAATGTCTTCCTTGCAATTTCTAAGTGCAGGTAATTTTAGTGTTACTACATTTAGCCTATAAAACAAATCCAGCCTGAATTTCTTTTCATTGATCATTTGTTCAATATTCCTGTTTGTTGCAGCGATAATTCTAACATCTATGTGCTTCGGAGTATTGGAACCTATCCTTTCAATCTCCCTCTCCTGAATCACCCTGAGTAGCTTTGCCTGCATATGTAGTGGCATATCTCCTATTTCATCAAGAAATATTGTCCCTTGATCAGCTACTTCAAACTTTCCGATTTTTCCACCTTTTTTTGCACCTGTAAAAGCCCCCGATTCATAACCGAATAGCTCGGATTCTAGAAGTTCATTTGGTATTGCCGCACAATTAACTCGGATAAAAGGCTTATTGCGCCTTAAACTAAGATTGTGCACAGCATGAGCAAATAATTCTTTACCCGTGCCACTCTCTCCAATAATGAATACATTTGAATCAGTTTTAGCGGATTTTTTAGCCATTTCTTTAACTTTTTTTAATTGAGAACTCTTTCCAATAATACTATTGAAAGTATACTTAGCTTGATTTAACCTTGTAAGTTCATCTTTATAGTTTTCTAATTGTTGCTCAATTTTATTGATTTTACTAT
Source organism: Eubacteriales bacterium (assembly GCA_030625575.1). Lineage (GTDB taxonomy): Bacteria > Bacillota > Clostridia > Peptostreptococcales > Acidaminobacteraceae > DAOURC01. Next base: position 11,468 of record DAOUQP010000014.1, read on the forward strand.
AAAGCTCATCAAGCTCACCAATATTTCTAAATACTATTTTTCCTACAACGCTGACAACCTTTCCATCTTTAACTATGGGAATCCTCGAAGCGATGATATAACTATCATTAATCTTTTGAAGCTCGGCAATTTCCGCTATTCCCGTTTTCGCAACTATATGAAGCCGAGTATTTTCTATAACTTCAGTTACGTGTTTTCCTATCAAGTCACCATCTTCAATATGCAAGAAATTTTTATATGCTTCAGATATCATGGTTATATATCCATTTGGATCAACAACCAAAAGACCATCATAAGCAGTATCAACAATCGTTTTTAATATTTGATACTGTTCTCTTTCGAATTGAATAATTTCCGAACTAGTATTATTGTTTTTTTTCAACATAAAGCACCTCCTACACACTTGTTAAGAATTCCGAACACTTATATCTGAATTATATTATTATTTTAACAATAAAACAACAAAAACCATTATTTTTTTTGAATATTGTTAAATATTTAACTTGACAATCACTACAAACATGTCTTATTCTATACTTAGTTCAAGCTAATAGAGTCATTCTTTACTAGCTTGTCATGTAAAATATAAAACCTTAAGGAAAAGAGCCATCTAATCCAGTAGGAATTTGTTATATTTTCTACAAAGTAATTATTGTTATTTTGTAGTATCACTATGCGTGAAAATATAGCTTTCCTAACTTGGAAAGTTTTTTTATTTTTAAAAAGGAGAAATTTATTTATGAAAAAGAAAATAGCCGTAATCGGCGCAGTTCTCGATAATCCAATCGAATGTCAATCTGAATTTAACGATTTACTTTCACAGTATAAAGCTATCATTAAAGGAAGAATGGGAGTGCCCTTTGAAAATGCAGATGTATCAGTTGTTTCTATCGTAGTAAGCGGATCTTTAGATGAGATAAACGGATTAACCGGCAAATTGGGCAATATCCCTGGTGTAAATGTTAAAACTGCATTTTCAAAGCAAGAAATCGATATATGAAAAATCTGTTATTAAAACTTTATACAACCAATGCTCTTACTAAAGACGAGCTTTTATATTTGCTGACAAACATTGACGAAGAATACGAAAAGGAACTCTTCAGACTTTCAGATTTAACTAGGCGTAAATATTACAGCAACAAAGTGTATTTTAGAGGATTGATTGAATTCTCTAATCACTGCAGAAACACCTGCAAATATTGCGGCCTAAGAACACAAAACAAAAATGTCGAAAGATATAGGTTGAGTACTCAAGAAATACTGGATTGTTGTGATAGCGGTTATAAAATGGGGCTTAGAACTTTTGTCCTTCAAAGTGGTGAAGACGGTTATTTTACTGAAGATATCCTAGTAGACATCGCTAAGCGGATAAAAGATGAATTTCCCGATGCAGCACTGACCTACTCTATCGGAGAAAAAAGCGAAGCTTGCTATGAAAAAATTTTTAATGCAGGGGCAGACAGATTTTTATTGCGTCATGAATCAGCAAATAAAAAATTATACGAAGGACTTCATCCAAACATGAGCTTTGAAAACAGATTGAAATGCTTGAAGAATTTAAAAAGCATCGGTTATCAAGCCGGGTCTGGTTTCATTGTAGGTCTTCCTAATCAAACTGATGAAATTATTGCTGAAGACTTATTGCTATTAAAAAACATTGATTTGCAAATGGTTGGAGTTGGCCCTTTTATCCCCCAATCAGATACTCCACTTTGTGATTGCGAAAGTGGTTCCTCAAGAAAAACCTTGATATGCCTGGCCATTGTCAGATTGCTGCTGCCTAAAACACTTATTCCTGCGACTACTGCACTTGCTGTAGTTTCAAAGGACGGTTGGATAAATGGAGTTAAAATAGCGGCAAATGTAATTATGCTCAACCTATCGCCTCCATCTGCAAAGGATAAGTATAGAATTTACGACGGAAAAAACTTGCTCTTGGATAGCGCTAAACAAAGTCTTTGTTCAACTATAAGCAAGCTGAATAGAGAAGGGTTCGTAGCTGATATGAGCAAAGGAAATTACCCAGATTGGGAGAGGAATGATAATTATGAATACAACGCCTAATTCAAATAGAATCAACATATCTATATACGGCAAAAGAAATGTAGGCAAATCCTCTCTTCTAAATGCCATTGTCGGGCAAGATATTTCGGTTGTTTCAAGTATAAAGGGAACAACGACAGACCCCGTTAAAAAAGCAATGGAATTGATCCCCTTAGGTCCTGTTTTATTTATAGATACGGCGGGGCTTGATGATAAAGGTGAGCTCGGCAGCAAACGAGTTGATAAAAGCATGAAAATTCTGCATCAAACGGATTTTGCTGTATATGTTATGCAAGCCAGCGATTTAGATGAAGCAGCATATAAGGAAATGAAAAGAAATTTTAAAAGATTCAACATTTCCCATATGCCGGTGATAAATAAAATAGATACTGTACCAAAACATAGGTTGACCGAGATAAAGAATCTATTCCCAGATGCAACTTTCGTTTCATCTTTCAATGAAAACACTGTATTAAAATTCAAAGATGAATTAATCAACAGGATAGACAAATTTGATCAACAAGAAGCTACAATGATTGGAGATATCGTTCCATACAACGGAAAGGTAGTGATGGTGGTTCCAATAGATTCCGAGGCACCAAAAGGAAGAATAATATTGCCGCAGGTTCAATTGATTCGGGATTGTTTAGATCACGGTATAAAAAGCTATATCACTAGAGATGTCGAGCTTGAAGAAGCTCTAAATGATTTGAAAGATGTAGATTTAGTTGTAACTGATTCTCAGGCTTTCAAAGAAGTAAGTGAAATTGTACCACAAGATATCAAATTGTCATCGTTTTCGATTCTTCTTTCTAGAACAAAAGGTGATTTGACTGAATTTATTAAAGGTGTTTATGCTCTTGATGAATTAAAAGACGGCGCAAGAATATTGATATCAGAAAGCTGCACTCACAATAGCACATGCGAAGATATTGGAAGAATTAAAATTCCCAAAGGCATAAAAAAATATACAAACAAAACCTTTAATTACGACGTAAGATCCGGCAATGATTTTCCTCCAGATATATCTGATTACGATTTAGTTATTCACTGTGCATCGTGCATGCTTAATCGAAAATCAATGCAAACTCGCATACAGCTTTGCCGTGAAAATAATGTTCCCATCACCAATTACGGAATTTTACTAGCATATTTAAATGGAATTTTACAAAGAGCAACAGAAATATTTGATTATTAGGAGATGATTGTTTTGAGTACATTAAATGCAAAAGAATGGATGGATCAAGTAATAAAGCAAGATGAAATCGATAAATATCTTATAGACGGCAAGGATTTTATTGATGATACCAAGATAAAAGAAAAATTAAATGTGAATCGTTGTTCTGATAGAGAATACATACGAAGCATAATTAAAAAATCACTATCTATAACAACTTTAACACCAGATGAAACTGCAACTTTACTTAATCTAGAAGACGAAGAAATGTGGAAAGAGCTGCATGCAGCTGCTTATGAAATTAAAAGAAGAGTATATGATAACAGGATAGTATTTTTCGCACCGTTATACTGTAGTAATTTGTGTGTCAACAGCTGTAGATACTGTGGTTTCAGAAAAGATAACGAAGATGAAGTACGAAGAATTTTATCTATGGAAGAGGTTGAAAAAGAAGCAGAGGGTATTCTAGACAGCGGCAACAAACGCGTTATAGCAGTATTTGGTGAACATCCGACATCAGATATCGATTATATTTGCGATTCTCTTAAAGCTATATACAAAGCAAAAAAACCAGCTCCAAGAAGCGGAAAAGAAAGCTACATTAGAAGAGTAAATGTCAATGCAGCTCCTCTTAGTACAGATGACTTGAAAAAATTAATGGACGTAGGAATTGGTACTTATCAAGTTTTTCAAGAAACGTATAATAAGGAAATGTATAAATATATGCACCCTGCCGGTATAAAATCCGATTATAGATGGCGTTTATATGCACTTCATAGAGCTATGGATGCAGGTATAGACGATGTTGCTATCGGAGCATTATTTGGACTATATGACTGGAAATACGAAATGATGGGTTTACTATATCATGCAATAGACCTAGAGAACAGATATGGAATTGGTCCTCATACTATTTCAGTTCCTAGACTTAACGTAGCTGCTGGTTCTAGTGTCAGCAGTGACTCTGAATATCTTATGTCAGATGAGGATTTCAAAAAACTTGTAACTATAATTAGGCTTTCTGTTCCTTATACGGGATTGATTGTTACAGCAAGGGAAACTCCTGAAGTCAGAGAGTCTCTTATTGGAAGCGGATACACACAAATGGATGCTTCTAGTAAAATCGGTATTGGTGCATATAGCAAACATTCCGATGCACAAGAAAAAGAAGAGCAACAATTTCTTCTCGGTGACACAAGAACCCTAGATGAATGTGTTTACAGTTTGGCTCAAAATGGCATTATCACTTCATTTTGTACTGCTGGATATAGATGTGGTAGAACAGGTGATAAAATAATGGGATTACTTAAAAATTGTGTCGAAGGTAAATTCTGCAAATTAAACGCCGTATTGACTTATAAGGAATACCTAGATGATTATGCTTCTGACAAGACAAGAGAATTAGGAGAAAAATTAATAGAGAAGGAAATGAAAGCAATAAGAGAAATGCCTTTCTATAAGGAAAAGAATCTCCTCACTACTTTTGAACAGTACTATGAAAGAATCTCTCAAGGCGAGAGCGATATCTATATATAAGTATCAACAAACCGAGCAAAAACTCTATTTAAAAGGTTATGCTCGGTTTGTTTTTTTGAATTAAAATTCTTTATTTAAATAATATTGCGAGAATAGTTTTCCAATCCTGTCTTTGTTTTTTGTATTCCGATATAAGATCAAGTTTTTCTTTTCCAATATCGTAGATTACTTTCATATTTTCCATCGTTTCTTCATAATTTTTTGTTTCACCTTTAGACAAATAGTGCATTCCTAGCATTATAGTATAATCCTTAGCCCTGTTTTCTAAATCATCTTGTACAAATAACCCAGGGTATGGCTTCATCGATTCGGCAGAAATCATAGCTAAATCAGTATGCTCTTTTAACGCTTCTAATTTCTGTCTTATATATTTAAATCTATAAAAATCAGATTTGGCTCTTTTCCATTCTAAGCTACCATGGTGAGGTGGTAAATGCGTAATCTTCAGTTTATTATCGAAAAGAATCGCATAGTTGAACATTTTAGCATTAAACAAATAATCCATATCTTCTCCCCTATTGATATGAATATCGTAGCAAATTTCTCTCATGATTTCTTTGTTTAAAATCATATTTCCACCTAGTGCTATAGAAGTAGGCAAAAGTCTTTCATCCGCTTCAATTAGATTTTTAAACGTCTCATTCATATATATGACTTTATTCCAGCCACCATAATTCCAAGTAGGTATTTTGTCTATCGCCAATTTATAACTGTCTCCATTGATATAATAACCAGCTTTTCCGTACACTTTACCATACTCTGAATCTTCATTGATATATTCCACTGCCTTTTTAAAATAATCTCTATCTTCTATAATTTCATCATCATCTAAAAATATCGCTATATCTATATCATTCATAATAACAGGCAGTAAAGAAAAATTTCTGATTTGCGAATATCCTTTAAAATCAAAAAGATATGACAGATTTCTTTTATCCCCTAATTTATTTTTGCATTCCATTAAGAAACCATTTGAATACAACTCAATTCTCAATTTGTTCTCAAAGGGTTTCAAATATTCCTTTAAATATTTTTCCACATCTTCTCTTATATCTTCTTTGTTACTAATTCCAACAATATATACAGGAATATCTTTCATCTCTTCAAACGTTGTCAGATTTTCCAATAATCTTGCTAATGTTCCTTCAGTATATAACGGTGTCGGATGATCAAAAATTACATTTTCATCCCCATTCAACTCACCCCAATATGTCGGAATAACGACTGCTGTTTTCATCTGCGATAAGCCCCTTTCAGCATTAGTTATTACAATAGTTCTTTAATACTTAATTTTAATCTCGTCATGATATCCATGGCTTCATTTTTTGATTTTCCAACAGAAGAATAATAAATTTTTATTTTAGGCTCTGTACCAGATGGTCTTATAGCAATCCACGATTCATCTGATAAAACTATTTTTACTACGTCGGATTTCGGCAATGAAATTTGCTCGGTTTCATGACTATTTACAAAGTATCTTTCTTGTTTTTTATAATCTTCAATATACTTTATATTTGGATAAATTTCTATCAACTTATCAATGTCTCTAGCATCCTTCATTGTATTCTTCATCTTCCGTTGCCCTTCGATACCGTTAAACACAAAAGATTCCAACGAGTCCAAATAATAACCGTATTCCTCATAAATATCGTTTATCCCATCAAATAAGGTTTTATTTAATTTTTTATAATGCGCTGCCATTTCTACTATCAACATACTTGCAATAACAGCATCTTTATCTCTAACAAAAGTTCCCGCTAAATAACCATAACTCTCTTCATATCCCAAAAGAAAATTATATGAATTGTCATCTTCAAACTCTTTGATTTTTTCTCCGATAAATTTAAAACCAGTTAAAGTATTAAAAACACTAGCACCATAAGAATCAGCAATAATTGCTCCTAAGTCTGATGTAACAATTGTCTTTATCACAACATCTCTATCAGTTATATTTTCTTTGGATGATAAAACATACTTAACGAGTAATGCTCCTACTTGATTTCCAGTAAGTACTTGATATTCCTCTTCATAGTTCTTTACAACCACTCCAACTCTATCACAGTCTGGATCAGTGCCTAGAATGATGTCTGCATTAATGGATTTTGCAACCTTGATCGCTTCAATAAACGCATTGTGTTCTTCAGGATTTGGGGATTTAACTGTCGGGAAATCTCCATCTGGAGTTGTCTGCGATTCTACCAAGTGAATATCATAACCGAGTTTATCTAAACAAGATTTAATCGGCATTAAACCAGTGCCGTGAAGCGGAGTATAAACCACTTTAACATCAGATGTATTATCTCCTTTAGAAAGGCTTAATACATTTTCAATATATACTTCGTCTACTTCTTTTCCAATGATATTTAGTAGATTTTTCTCACTTGCTTCATATTCATCTAGTCTTTTTATTCTATCCCAGTCGTCAACCTTAGTTATCGATTCCATAATTCCTTTAGCGAACTCAAGTGTTACCTGCCCGCCATCAAATCCATAAACCTTGTATCCGTTATATTTTGATGGGTTGTGGCTTGCGGTAACGACTATTCCAGCTGAGCAGTTTAAATGCCTGACAGCAAAAGATAGCTCTGGTGTCGTTCTTAAAGATTCAAACAGATACGTTTTTATTCCATTACCGGCAAGCACCAAAGAAGCTTCTTTTGCAAAGACATCAGAGAAATGTCTTGAATCATATGCTATCACTACACCTTTTTTAAAACTATCTTTATCAGAAGATATTAGATAATCAGCAAGTCCCTGCGTTGTTTTTCTGATGTTATAGATATTGATGCGATTAGTTCCAGTTCCAATAACACCTCTTAATCCACCAGTGCCGAATTCAAGATCTTTATAAAATCTATCTTCTATTTCTTTATAATCATCTTTTATATCAATCAATTCTTTTTTATCCATTTCATCGATGTAGCTGCTATTTAGCCATTCGTTATATCTCTTTATATAATTCATTTTATACACCATCCATTTGCTTATATAATCTCATTATGTTTTTAACGCATTTTAACAACAGCACATTAGATTTATCATACGCTTCCTCTAATGACATCGGTTTATTGATAATGCTGAATATCGAAACTATCCCCGATGTATATACTTCATCTGAGATGTCTCCGATAGAACCGACTATTGCAATAGTCGGTACGTTATAGAGTTTTCCAAGTCTTGCGATTCTAATAGGTAATTTTCCACTTATGGTTTGATTGTTTATCTGACCTTCACCTGTAATGATCAAATCAAATTTAGATTTCATAATTAAATTCTCAATTCCTAAAACCTCATCTATAATATCAAATCCCGATCTCAACTCTGCATTTAAAACTCCAACAAGACCCGCGCCTAATCCTCCCGCTGCACCTGCACCTGGTATTTTAGTTACATCTTTATCAAAGTCTCTTTTAACAACCTCAGCAAAATTTCTAAGCCCGAGATCTAGAAGCTTTACCATCTCAGGATCCGCTCCTTTTTGCGGTGCATAAACATAGGCGGCACCATTTGGTCCATATAAGGGATTATCAACATCGCAAGCAACTGTGATTTCAATGTTTTTTAACCTCTTATCGAGATTATCGACATCGATCTTGTCCAAGTCCAACAGTCCGCGTCCATTACTTGAAATTTTCACACCCTTAGAATTAAACAGTTTAGCGCCCAACGCTTCAATCATTCCGATTCCACAGTCATTAGTAGCACTTCCACCGATACCTAAAACTATCTTTTCACACCCTTTATCAAGAGCATCCAAGATTAATTGTCCAGTGCCATATGTAGAAGTTTCCATTGGATTTCTAGACTCCATATCGAGAAGAGGCAGTCCCGAAGCAGCCGACATTTCAATAACAGCTGTCTTCGATTCTTCTAAATAACCATAAGTTGCTGTTATACTATCCAATCTCGGACCTAATACAATAGTTTCAACCGTTTCTCCTTTGCCGCTGACAACAAGAGCTTCAACAGTCCCTTCACCACCATCGGCCAATGGCAGCTTTGTCACTTCGGCATCAGGCATTATTTCCAATATTCCCTTTTCAGCAATATCGCAAAATTCCACCGCCGTCAAATTTTCTTTAAAAGAATCTGGTGCTAATAATATTTTCATCATTAAATCCTCTAACTTTCAATTGGCATATAAATCTTCAATAGTTCCAACTCGCCTTCAATGCTATACTGTCCTAAAGTAGCCGGAATCATAAATGTCTCTCCCATAGATATGCTTTCTTCATTATTTCCATATAATATTTTCCCTTTACCACTAACGCACATATACACATGAAATCTTTCAATTTCACTTTCAGCATTATAGTTTTTATCGATTTCAATTTTATCGATTATGAACTCATTGCATTTTATAAAGCTGATCTTATTGTATCCATCGAATCTCTCTGATTTACCTTCAATGATTTTAGGTTCTAGTTTAAAATTTATTACGTCTAAAGCTTTTTGAAGATGAAGCTCTCTATCTCTTCCATAATCGTAAATTCGATAAGTTAAATCACTATTTTGCTGCACCTCTGCTAATAAGACATCTCCGCAAATAGCATGCACAAGTCCGCTTTCAATAAAAATGAAATCACCTTTTTTTACAGGTATTTTATTCAGTTTTTCTTCAATACTTCCATCCTCTATGGACTTGATGAAATTTTGCTTATCAGTATTATTAATACCGGCTATAATCGCCGCTTCAGGGCCAGCTTCCACAATATACCACGCTTCAGTTTTTCCTACATCACCTTCAAATTCTTTGGCATATTCATTGGAAGGGTGCACCTGTATAGAAAGGTTATCGCTTGCATCTATATATTTCAGCAATAAAGGCATAGACTCTAATGAACATTTTGTGCCCATTAGATCAGCACCTTCTTTTTTCAGCAATTCGCTAAATGACATTCCTTTGAATTCACCATTTACAACAATGCTGTTGTCTTCTTTTCTATCGCTTAATTCCCAGCTCTCGCCTATATTATCTTCATCAATGTCATTCTTGTATCGACTGAGCTTATTGCCCCCCCAAATTTTCTTATGATACTTTGGACGAAATTTTATCGGGTACATAATCCACCTCTCTTTATCCACATGATTTCGTAAGGTTCAACTGTCAAATCACAAGTTTTTTCTTCATCTGTTATTATATCGACTCCGCTATATGGTAATTCAACATTTGCTCTTTCTTCTGAAATATTTATTAGAACAAAAACCTCTTCTTTAGTTTCAGGATTACTGCGAATTATTGTAAATAATTTATCATTTATAAATACTGGTTTTTGAATACTAGTTGGAGAAAATGCCGATGAAGATTTTCTAGCATTAATAAGATCTAAATAAGGAAAGAATATTTTTTTCCTTAAAGAATTTTCTTCTAGTTCTCGAGTCAAGGTATCGTAGTCTAATTTTTCTCTGTTGATTCTTCTGTTGATACCAGATTCAACAACTCCTTTTTCGTAGTTCCTAGAACCTAGTAAACTATGAATATATATTCCCGGCACACCTGCCACCGACAACAATATTCCCTGCGACGCCAAGAATTTTTTCGCCCGCAATTCATCAGATTCATCTATATCTGTTAAAGCATCCACATAGCTGATATTTAATTCATACGGTGAACTCGTACCGTCACTAAGTGTTCTATACCCAATTCTTCCTCCACGATTTTTTACTGTTTCCACAATGTTTTTTTTCTCTTTTTCTGTCAGTATTCCCTCAATCGGGCGCAGTCCTATTCCATCGTGCGAGGCTAAGAAATTAAAATAAGTAGTTGAATCAGTAGTTACATCTAATGACTCTAACCACTTAAGAATTTTTCTAGAACTTTGAGCTAAAAAAGTATGAAGAGTCAATGGTGGAAGTGGAAATTGATACACCATCTGGGCTTCATCATAACCATTTCCAAAGTAACTGATATTTTCTAAATGAGGTACATTTGTCTCTGTAATCAATATCGTTCCTGGAACTATTTCATCTAGAATTATTCTAAAAATCTTTATGATTTCATGCGTCTGTTCCAAGTGTATACAAGTGCTATTTAACTCTTTCCATAAAAATCCTATGGCATCTAGTCTAATATACCTTGCACCATTTCTCGCATAATTGATTAATACTTCGACAATTTCCAAAAATACGTTCTTTGATTCAAAATTGATATCTATCTGATCCGTACTAAATGTTGTCCATAAATATTTAGTACCTCTATTTGTTTCATATTCAGATAACAGCGGTAATGATCTCGGCCTAACCACTTTTGAATAATCCAATTCTGGGTCAGCCTCAATGAAATAGTTTAGATATTTTTTTTCGCCTTTTAAATAACCCTTGAACCATAGGCTTTCAGATGAAATATGATTAATAACAGCGTCGAACATCAGATCATTATCTTTCGCTAAAGATTTTATATCTTTCCACAATCCAAGTTCTTCATTTACTGCTAGATAATCTACAACAGAAAAGCCATCATCCGATGTGAAAGGATAAAAAGGCAATATATGAATAGCACTTAGTGCATTTTGGCATTTCTCATTTGTAAAAGCCTTTAATGTTTTTAATGGAAATTCATCGTGTCTCTTTATTGAATCTCCATAAGTAATCAATATTACATCATTTTCATCAACCCATTTAGGATTTATCACTTCAGCACTTGCATATTTTTTTTCTAATTCCAAGATGCCCTCAAATATATTCTGTCCTTGTTCTTTATAGACGAAGTTTAATTTATCTAATAATATTTTATTGTTTAGTAAACGACTCATAATTCCTCCTGCTTTACATCTCTTATGTAGATTTTCTTTCAACGATTTTCGGTTCGATAATTATTGAACTTTCTTTTACAGATTTCTTTTTTAATAATTTCATCAGCATATCCAGTGCTATTTTTCCTAAATCTGATGTGAATTGATCAACAGTCGATAAAGCCGGGCATATAAATCTTGATAGATAAATATTATCTATCCCCAACACCGCTACATCTTCTGGAATTCTAAGATTTCTCTCTAAAATCGCTCTATATACGCCAAACGATCTTTCGTCGCCTGAAACGAAAAAGGCATTGATTTCTTCACTACAATCTAACAACTCTCCAGCTTTCTCATAAGCCTTTTGCACACTATCGATGTTAAAAATCGATTCAGTGTTCTTTCCATATTTTGTAGTTGCGTCTTGAAATCCTTTAACTCTTTCTTTGTTAACTATGAATTCCTCACTACCTATGAATTGAATAATTCTGTCATAACCCTTCTTTACCAAGTATTCTCCGCCAATAAATCCAACCTTGTAATTATTTAAATCGACATAATGGCTGCCCTCACTTGGCTCTGCTTTTCCAACCAATACATAAGGAATGTCATTTTCAAGTAAATATTTAATCCGTACATCATTCTTCTTGTTATCAAAAATAATCGCTCCATCGGCTAATCTGCTTTTAAGCAGATAAAAACCATCAGTCTCATCACCAATAACTCCAGAGGCAGAGGATGGAGAAATCACTATCCTATAACCTGTTTTTTTAGACTCTTTGATAATTGTATTTACAATCTCATTATGCCATATGCCCCAATAATTTCCTCCATGCACATCGATGAATACAATTATCGTCTTTGTTTTTCTACCTTTTAATCCTTGCGCTGCTACATTAACAGTATATTTTTCTCTTTCAATGATTTCCAAAACTCTTTTCCTAGTTTCTTCACTGACTTGAGGACTGTTATTTATCACTCTTGAAACTGTTTTTGTTGAAACGTTGGCGAGTCTTGCTACATCAGTCATCATTATTTTTTTCATACTTATCACTCCAAAATATTCAAATAACTTATCCTTTTATTATACCACTATTTTTCTTTAAATGTCCTTCGTTGTCATAAATATAACACAATATTTTTCTTATTAACAAAATAAATTGATATAATGCTTTCATAGGGGGAATTATCATGAGAAAAAATGTTTTTTTAATTGTTTTATTATTGCTATTATTGGCAACAAATGTTTTTGCAAACAGCGCCGCTCCTTATCAGTTGCCTGACCAATCGGCTATATATTTCAACTCCGATACCGGAGTTATGCTGTATCACGAAACAATTGAAATGACTCTTAGTGATGATTTGAATAGAGCCGACTATAGAGTCGCATATGAGTTTAAAAATACACTTAACGAAAAACTCGAACTTCCCATATGGTTTATAACTAATGGATATGATGAAAATTCATTTAATGTTTTGATAGATTCAAAAAAAATAGAAACACTTAAAAAAGATATTGATATTAATAGCATTGATAATTGGTCTATTGATGTGAGACCAAATTTTGTAACCCCAAAAAATTACGAACCGATTGATATGGGAATGGGCTATTATCACAATTATGAGCAAGTAAACATCGAGGAATTCATTCTCACTATTCATCCTGATGAAATTACTGAAGTTGTTGTTGAATATTCTGCAAATAGCGGTTATATTAGAAAAGACGAATATTTCGCTCGATTAAATACACAAATCTACTATTTATCACCCGCATCATTTTATGAAGGTAGTGCAAAGGTAGATATTGACATTATAGTACCAAACAATACACTGATTGGATCAAATATACCATTTGATTCGGCTCAGGATAATATCTATAGAGTCTCTGATTATTCCATAGACAGTGAAGATTTATATCTGACTTTTTTAAATAAAAGCGATTTATTTCTAGGAACCAATAACAGAATTCAATACTATAAATATTTAGCTTTGGCATTTATAATACTTATGGCGTTAACGATATATTATCGAAAGAAAAAAAGAATCAAACACTTATTAATAGGTTTAATAGTTATAAACATTTTATTGATATTCGCACGGCCAACATACGGAACGATCTTTATGCTTATATTTTTATCTCCACTGATTATAATTGCAGTGATTATTTTGCTTATAACTATCATCTATAAACATAAAAAAAGAACTATCAAAGGAGACACACTGTGAATAATACTACAGAGCAACAAAATTATAAAATCCTATACTTTTCATTTATATGGCACGCATTTTTCCTGGCACTTACGATGTCCATGTTGGATTTAAACACCGTATTCCCGTCACTCGTTTCAGAGTTGACAAAATCAAAATTTATTTTTGGTATGCTCTACTCAATTATGCTCGGCGTACCTCTAGTGTTTAATATTATATTCTCGCATTACCTCAAATCTTTCAAATACAAGAAAAAATTCTTACTGATCGGCATTTATCTACGATCGTTTTCTTTTCTTGGAATGGCATTTTTCACTTATAAATTCGGCGCACTGCATCCAAATTTAACACTTTATAGTTTCTTCATATGGGTATTTCTATTTTCAATCAGCGCTGGTTTTGCCGGTATATCTTATGCAGATATCATGGCAAAAACTCTAGATAGCAAAAGAAGAACAGAACTCTATGCGGTTAAACAATTTTTCGGTAGTTTCGCTGCATTTTTAGGTGGATTTGCAATCTCCAAAATATTCAGTTCATCTTCATATGGATATCCACTTAATTACTCGATAAGTTTAACCATTGGATTTATTGGACTTTTCATCGCTTCATTAGGATTCCTTCTAATCAAGGAGCCCCCTTCTGAAGTTAAACATATTGAAAACGATACATTCATTTCCTACTTAAAGAACGTTCCTAAGATACTGAAGGAAGATAAAAGGTTTAGAAAATTTATTATAGTTGAAAATCTTGCTAGTTTTAGTATTATGATACTTCCATTTTATATGATATTTGCTAAAGATATCTTCAATATCGATAATTCATATATTGGCAAATATTTAATATTTCAAATAATAGGTACTATATTTTCTAACTTCATTTGGGTATTCATAGCAAAGAAATTTAATTCAAAAACCATTATTAAAATATGTATTATGCTTGGTGGTTTAATTCCAATTGCAGCAATTTTGTTGTCAAAATTGGGACCTGATTATTTTATAATACTTTTCATTTTAATCGGCTTTATCATAAGCGGTAGAAGAGTAGGCTTTGAACCTTATCTTTTAGATATCGCACCAAGTGATAAAAGAACAGAATACTTAGGGATAAACGGAACCTTAAATATTTTTATCGTTATTTTACCTATTCTAGGTGGTACATTTATCGATTTAATTGGTTACTATTTTACATTTATCATGGTTACATTTGCTATGATTACAGCTCTCGTTCTATTAAATGCTAAAGACTAACTGCTCTATAGAATTATAATAAGAAATTATAAAGGCAAAGGGAAATTATAAATTTCCTTTGCCTTTATTTCTCTCATAGCTACTCTCCATGAATTCACTTCGTCATAATATCTGGATACTTCGAAAATATTGCATCTATTCCCCAATTCTCCATCTGCTTTGCAATTTCTATTTCATTTACCGAATGTATGAATACTTTTAATCCTGCATCATGCATGTTTTTAACTACTTCAGGTTTAATAAATGCAACACTTTGATTAAAACTATACTTATTTAAATTATTATCTACTAAATACTTAACTGGCTCAACTAAATTTGAAGACACCAATACGCCAATCTTTACGGGATGCAATTCAAACAATTGCTTAAGACACTCATGATCAAATGAAGAAAACACCGAGCTTTCAATTCTTCCCGCTTCAGAAACAAGTCTAAATACTTCTTTTTCTATTTCTCTTCTATCAATATTAAGTTTCTTAATTTCAATATGGAGTTCAACACCTTTTGGTACTATATCAAAGATTTCTTTAATTGTAGGAATCTTTTCACCTTCATATTCTTTTGAAAACCAAGAACCAGCATCGAGTTCTTTTAACTCAGCCAGGGTCTTATTTTTAATAAAACCTTTACCATTTACTGTTCTTCCAAGAAAATAATCATGATGCACAATAATTTCTCCATCTTTCGTCATTTGTACATCAAATTCAATCGCTTTTGCTCCCATTTCTACCGCCAGTTTAAATGCGCTCAATGTATTTTCTGGGGCGTATCCCGATGCCCCTCTATGTGCTATGATTTCCATATTATCCCTTCTCACTAAATTTTATTTTTCAATATTATTTGGTATATTTACTAATACCCTAATTTTAACATTACTATCTATTTCACTTCAACTACTTACATTTATTTAGAATCCATTTGAAAAATTATGTTCACACTAGAAATGACTAATTCTATGAATAAATTTATATTTATGATAAAATTTAATTAATAAAAACTGGAGGTAAAACATGGGAAGTAAATTGATTAGTTCTCTTCACAATAATCCAATTATTGCTGCAATCAATAAACTAGAAGCATTAGAAGAAGCTCTTGCTTCTGAAGTTGAAATGATATTTTTATTAACAAGTAATATATTTGATCTGGGAGATACAATAAAAGCAGTTCAAAAAGCGGGTAAACTTGTTTTTGTTCACGTGGATTTAGTTGATGGAATATCTGCTAATAAAATGGGAGTTAAATACATTTGTGAAGTTTTTAAGCCAGATGGAATTATTACAACAAAGAGCCATTTAATCAAAGCATGCGAAGAATACGATGTTATTACGATTCAAAGAATTTTTTTACTAGATTCATTAAACTTTGATACAGGCGTTAAGTCAGTTCATAATTGCAATCCTGATGCTGTTGAAATTCTACCAAATGTTATGCCTAGAATTATTAAGCACTTCATTGAACTAACTAGAAAACCTATTATCTCTGGTGGCTTGATAACTACAAAAGAAGATGTAATTAAAAGTTTAGGAGCCGGCGCAATTGGAATTTCAACAAGTAAACAAGCAATCTGGAAGTATTAAATAATTTTGTTGGAGGAGACTAACCATGAAGAAAAAATACATTTTGGCACTTGATCAAGGAACTACAAGCTCAAGAGCGATACTTTTTAATAAAGAGGGACAAATTGTTAAAACGGCACAAAAAGAATTTACTCAATTTTATCCAAATGCTGGTTGGGTAGAGCATGATCCAATTGAAATT
>DAOUQP010000168.1 GCA_030625575.1 Eubacteriales bacterium
GGCAACTCAATCAGGAGTAGCTAGAGAAGTTTTAGAATCTGCTGGAGTTGACGCAAACGAAGTTGCTGCTATCGGTATTACAAATCAAAGAGAAACAACTGTTGTTTGGGATAAAAACACTGGAAAACCTGTTTATAACGCTATTGTATGGCAATGTAGAAGAACAGCTGCAATATGTGATGATCTTAAAGCAAGAAATTTAGAAGATTATTTCAGAAAAACAACGGGTTTAGTTGTAGATGCATATTTTTCAGGAACTAAGGTTAAATGGATTCTTGATAATGTAGAAGGCGCTAGAGAAAAAGCTGAAAACGGAGAATTGTTATTTGGAACAATCGATACTTGGTTAATCTGGAACCTTACAAGAGGAAAAGTTCATGTAACTGATTATTCAAATGCATCAAGAACATTATTATACAACATTAAAGATTTAAAATGGGACGAAAAACTTATGGAAGAATTAACTGTTCCTAAGTCGATGTTACCAGAAGTTAAACAATCTTCAGAAGTATACGGGATGTGCGATTCAAGCATGTTTGGTGTAGAAATTCCAATCGCAGGTATTGCTGGAGATCAACAAGCTGCATTATTTGGACAAGCTTGTTTCGAAAAAGGTATGGCTAAGAATACTTATGGAACTGGTTGCTTTATCTTAATGCAAACTGGCGAGAAGATGGTTAAATCTAACTATGGTTTATTGACAACTATCGCTTGGGGCATTGATGGCAAAATAAATTATGCACTAGAAGGTTCTGTATTCATGGGTGGAGCAACTATCCAATGGTTAAGAGATGAAATGAAATTAGTTTCTGATGCTGCTGATAGTGAGTATTTCGCTACTAAAGTTGAAGACACAAATGGAGTATATTTAGTACCTGCATTTGCTGGTTTAGGCGCTCCATATTGGGATATGTATGCTAGAGGTACAATGGTAGGCTTGACTAGAGGCGCTAATAAAAACCACATCATTAGAGCTGCACTTGAATCAATAGCATATCAATCAAAAGATGTTATTAGATCTATGGAAGAAGATTCAGGAATTAAATTAGCTACACTTAAAGTAGATGGTGGAGCAACAGCTAACAACTTCTTAATGGAATTCCAATCTGATATTTTAGGAACAGAAGTTCAAAGACCACAAGTTACTGAGACAACAGCGTTAGGAGCTGCTTATTTAGCAGGTTTAGCTGTAGGGTTCTGGAAGTCTAAAGATGAAATCACTAAAAACTGGGCAATAGATAGAACTTTCACGCCTGATATGTCTAAAGAAATAAGCGAATCACTATATGGTGGTTGGGTTAAGGCTGTTGAACGTGCAAAAGGATGGGAATTATAAAATTATTGTACAAACACTAAAAGGTTTGATACAATAGTTAACAAATAAAATAATAATTGGTGAGAGTTATGAGAACCACTATTAACTGACTTATGGAATGATAGGTCTGATTAATAGTGGTTTTTTTTATGAGGAGGAAAATGAATGTATGACGTTGCAGTCATCGGAGCGGGTGTAATTGGAACTTCAATCGCTAGGGAATTATCTAAATTCAATATAAATATTGTGGTACTTGAAAGAGACAATGATATATCGACCGGAACAACAAAGGCTAATAGTGCTATTATCCATGCGGGTTACGATGCACCTTTTGATTCATTAAAAGGAACACTGAACGTTCGTGGTAATAAAATGTTTGATAAAGTGTGTGAAGAACTTTCGGTTCCTTTTAAAAGAATAGGTTCTTTAGTTATTGCACATAATGATGAAGAGATAAAAACAATTCAAGAATTATATAATAATGGAATAAAATTAGGCTTATCAAATTTGGAAATTATAGATGGTAAAAAAGTTCTAGAAATGGAACCTAATATAAATAGAGATGTCATTAAAGCGCTGTATGCTCCTAGTGCAGGAATCATAGAACCTTGGGAACTTGCAATTGCATATTGTGAAAACGCAATGGATAATGGCGCTGAATTAAGATTGAATTTTGAAGTTAAAAATATTGAAAAAAAAGGAGAGAATTTCGTTATTCATTCAGATGAAGATGTGATTGAAACAAAATATATAATAAATGCTGCTGGTGTTTATGCTGATAGTATTTATAATATGGTAACTGAATCTGATTTTGAAATTCATCCAAGAAAAGGTCAATATTTCTTATTAGATAAAGAAGCTGGTGAATTAGTGAATCATGTTGTATTTCCGTGCCCAACAAAGATGGGTAAAGGAACATTAATAACACCGACTATGGACGGAAACATAATTATTGGTCCTGATTCAGAGGATTTAACAATAAATGAAAAAGAAGATACAAACACTACAAATAATAGATTGAACCATGTAAAAGATTTAGCAAAACAGATATGTACCAATATACCTTATAACTTAAATATAACTACTTTTGCTGGATTAAGAGCTGAACCTACTGGAGGAGATTTTATAATTGAGGCTTCAAAAAAGGTTCATGGATTTATAAATGTTGCTGGGATCAAGTCTCCTGGACTTTCTTCGGCACCTGCAATTGCAGAGTATGTTGTCGATATATTCAAAGAATTAAATCCTGATGTAAGTATAAAAGAAGATTTTAATCCAATAAGACGAGCTAGGATTAAATTTGAAAAGTTATCAGATGTTGAAAAAAATGAACTGATTCAAAAAAATCCACAATACGGAAGAATTATATGCAGATGTGAAATGATTACTGAAGGTGAAATTGTGGATGCAATCCATAGAAATGCTGGCGGAAGAACGGTTAACGGGATTAAAAGAAGAGCAAGACCTGGTGCAGGTAGATGCCAGGGTGGATTCTGTGGACCAAGAGTAATGGAAATTTTAGCTAGAGAATTAAACGTACCGATTGAAGATATACTGCAAGAAAATAAAGGGTCAGTCATATTAACTGGGCAGACAAAGGTAGGGTGTTAATATGTTGAATTACGATATAGTTGTTATTGGAGGAGGCCCGGCGGGATTAGCTGCGGCAGTCGAAGCTAGAAAAGAAGGAGTTAAGTCAATTCTTGTTATTGAGCGCGATAGAGAATTGGGTGGCATATTACAGCAATGCATCCATAATGGATTTGGACTAGTTATATTTAATGAGGAATTGACTGGACCAGAATATGCAGAACGATTTATTAATCAAATAGAAGAACAGAATATTGAATATAAGACAGATACGATGGTTCTAGAAATTACTGAAGATCGTCAAATTACTGCTATGAATTCTAAAGATGGTTTGATGAAAATTCAAGCTAAGGCAATTGTTTTAGCAATGGGTTGTAGAGAAAGAACTCGTGGAGCTATTGCAATACCAGGATTTAGACCGGCGGGCGTACTTAATGCTGGAACTGCTCAAAGATATTTGAACATGGAAGGCTATATGGTAGGGAAGAAAGTAGTCATTTTAGGATCTGGTGATATTGGTCTTATCATGGCAAGGAGAATGGTATTAGAGGGAGCGGAAGTATTAGCTGTGGCTGAATTAATGCCGTTTTCTGGTGGATTGACACGAAATATTGTTCAATGTTTAGATGATTTTGATATTCC
>DAOUQP010000015.1 GCA_030625575.1 Eubacteriales bacterium
GATGACGGAGTATTCATTTCTTCTGGAATTATAAATATTAAATATCCAGATGTAGTCAAGGCTCTTGAAAAGAATAATTTTGAGATTGTCGAAACCATAAATAAAGGCGAATGGTATACGATTGTTTCTAAAAAGAGGTAACTATGAACAGATTTTTTGCTGATGAGAAAATAAATGATAGTTTTTTTATAACGGATAAAGAACAGATCAATCATGTAAAAAAAGTTATGAGGTTGACTGTTGGTGAATTAGTTGAGATTGTTTACTCAGAAAAAGAATATATTTGCAAGATAATCGATATTAATGAAAGAGTGGAAGTAGAAATAGTTGAAGAGGTTGACATTTTAAGAGAGTCGCCTTTAACCATCACATTATTTCAAGGCCTTCCCAAGGCTGATAAAATGGAGCTCATCATTCAAAAGACTACTGAGCTAGGAATTGGTCGAATAGTTCCCGTAAACTCTTCTAGAGCGATTATGAAGGTTAAAAAGGACAGTAAAATCGACCGCTGGGAAAAAATTGCTTTTGCTGCAAGTAAGCAGTCAAAAAGAAATAGA
Organism: Eubacteriales bacterium; assembly: GCA_030625575.1. GTDB lineage: Bacteria > Bacillota > Clostridia > Peptostreptococcales > Acidaminobacteraceae > DAOURC01. The sequence goes on from DAOUQP010000015.1 coordinate 558, forward strand.
GTTCCGGTTATTGAAAAACCTATAGATGTCGAGAAACTCTTAGAAAAATATGTTGATAAACTTGATGTGCTTTTTATCCCTTATGAAAACAATGATGAAAAAGGGTTAATATCTATATTGGATGAATTTAAAGAAAAGAAAAACATAGGAATATTCATCGGACCAGAAGGCGGAATCGATGATAGCGATTTAAAATGCTTGGAGTCTGATAAAACAAGAATTATTAGTTTAGGCAATAGAATATTAAGGACAGAAACAGCTGCCATCATGTCTGTAGGTAGTATACAATTTTATTTGGGAGATTTAGGTGATTAAATGATAAAAGTAGCTTTTCATACCCTAGGGTGTAAAGTCAATCAGTATGAAACTGAAGCTATGATTGAACAATTTATAAAAAACGGGTATGAAATTGTAGGTTTCAAAGAACACGCTGACATATATATAGTCAATACATGTACAGTTACGAGTCTTAGTGATAAAAAATCGAGACAGATGATAAGAAGAGGAAAGAGAATAAATCCCGATGCTTTTGTTGTTGCAGTGGGATGCTATGCTCAAATTGCACCACAGGAACTAGAAAAAATAGAAGATATCGATATTATTATCGGCAATATAGATAAAAATAAAATTGTGGAAATAATTCAGGAACATCCAAAATTGAAAGATAGGCTACATGTCTACGATATATATGGATTGAAAGCTTACGAAGAAATGTCGGTCGACAATGTTTACGACAAAATCAGGGCGTTTATTAAAATACAGGATGGGTGTAATCAATATTGTTCTTATTGTATCATTCCATATGCTAGAGGGAATATCAGATCCAGAGATAAAGACAATATCTATAGAGAAGTGAAGAATTTAGCCGACAAGGGGTATAAGGAAGTTGTTTTAACTGGAATTCATATTGCCAGTTATGGAAAAGATATAAACGATATCGGGCTCTTTGATCTTATTGATTATATTCACGATATAGATGGAATCGAGAGAATCAGAGTCGGTTCTTTGGAACAAAATATTATCGATGAGAAATTTATTGCAATTGCAAATGACATCCCAAAACTATGTCCTCATTTTCATTTATCGTTACAGAGTGGTTCAACTACTGTTTTAAAAAGGATGAATAGGAAATATACTGCTGATGAATTTAAAGATAAAACAAAGATTATTCGCGAAATATTTCCAAAAGCGAGTATTACTACTGATATCATAGTAGGCTTTCCGGGTGAAACAGAAATAGAATTCCAAGAAACATTGAATTTTGTAAATGAAATCGAATTCAGCGATGTTCATGTTTTTAAGTATTCAAAGCGCGAAGGAACAAAGGCGGCCGTGATGGATAATCAAGTAGATGAAAGCATCAAGCAAAAAAGAAGTGAAATACTTATTCGTGAAACGGAAGAAATCAAGAGTCGTTATTATAAACAATTTATGAATAAAGAAATCAAAGTTTTGTTTGAGATGAAAAATGATGAATTCTGGATTGGACACACTTCTGAATATATTAAAGTAAAGGCGAAGAGCGAAAATGATTTAACCAATGAGATTAAGATAGTAAATCTCGTCGATATTCAAGATGAGTATATGATAGGAAATATTATTTGAGAGGAGGGTTGTAATGGAAAATTGTATTTTTTGCAAAATCGTCAGTGGAGAAATTCCTTCTGATTTTGTTTATGAAGATGATCTAATGGTTGCATTCAATGATTTAAATCCTCAAGCACCGACACATGTATTATTTGTTCCGAAAAAACATATAGATTCACTTGATACCGCAAGTGATGAGGATTTTGAAGCTTTTGGAAAAATATTTAAAGCTATTGGAGAATATGCAAAAAAAGAAGGATTTTCAGAAGACGGGTACCGTATTGTCAACAATGTGAACAAAATGGGAGGGCAAGATGTATACCATATTCACTTCCATTTAATTGCTGGACGTCAAATGCAATGGCCTCCTGGTTAAAAAACATTGATTTTTTAAACTAATTATATTATAATAATTTAGTATTCTGTTAGATTCCTCTATAAGTTAGTCAGAATGCGATTATAGAACCGGGGGGAGGGAATATGGATGTCAGGGATAATGATAAAGCCTAATGAATCTATAGATAGCGCTTTGAAGAGATTTAAAAGAGAAACTTCTCGTTCTGGTGTTATGGCCGAAATTAAGAAAAGAAAGCATTATGAAAAACCTAGTGTTAAGAAAAAACTGAAATCGGAAGCTGCAAGGAAAAAGAATAAAAAGAAATCTTACTAGGGAGATGTTTTTCAAGTGCCAATTAAAGAACAATTAATGAAAGATTTAAAAACGGCAATGAAAGAAAAAAATCTTATAAGAAAATCAACTATAATAATGTTGAGAGCTGCTATTAAACAAATAGAAGTCGACACAAGAGTAGAACAGACTGATTTGCAAGTAGTCGAAATAATACAAAAACAGATAAAGCAGAAAAAAGCGGCGCTAGAAGAATTTATAAAGGCTGAGAGAGAAGATTTTATTCAAGAAACTGAATCAGAAATTGAAATCCTCAGTGAATATTTGCCTGAACAAATGACTGTTGAAGAATTGAAAGATTTAGTTGAGAAAACTATAAGCGAACTAGGAGCTACTACTATGAAGGATATGGGACGTGTTATGTCTGCCTTAAAAGAAGAAACTACTGGTCGAGCGGATGGTAAGACTCTATCAACATTAGTCAAAGAAAGTTTAAATCAATAAAGGAAGCTGCCATATGGCGGCTTTTTCTATTTTCTTATTGCTGATTATGATAAAATGATTGTAACGGTAGAGGTGATAAAGTGGAAAAGAAAATAAAAATTGAAGATAATGTGATTTTACATGAATTATTCGGCAATTTTGATGAAAATGTAAAAATCATTGAAACTAGATATGAAGTAAATATTTTTTCATCTATGGGCAATGTGATTATTAAAGGTGATGAAAACAAGGTAGAAAGTGTATTTAAATTATTGAATTTTTTAATCGACGAAATAAAAAAGAACAAGACGCTCGATTATCAAATGCTGGAATATAGCTTCAATCTTGTTGAAGACGATGAAATAGAGTCTTTTAAAAAGATCGATAATGAAATAATCGTCGTTACATCCAGCGGAAAGTTTATTAAACCAAAGACGAAAGGTCAGTATAATTACTTTGAAAAAATAAATAAGCACGATGTGACATTAGGAATAGGACCCGCTGGCACTGGTAAAACGTATTTAGCGGTTGCTATGGCGGTCAGGGCATTCAAGAATAAAGAAGTCAATCGGATTGTCATTACACGTCCTGCGGTTGAGGCTGGAGAAAGACTCGGTTTTTTACCGGGAGATCTACAAATGAAAGTGGACCCATATTTAAGGCCGTTATATGATGCTCTTTACGATATATTGGGAGCGGAGACGTATTTGAAATTAAAAGAAAAAGGCCTTATAGAAGTTGCACCTTTGGCATACATGAGAGGAAGAACTCTTGATAATAGCTTTATAATATTGGACGAGGCTCAAAATACTACAAAAGAACAGATGAAAATGTTTTTGACGCGTTTTGGATTCGGTTCTAAAGTTATTGTAAATGGAGATATAACTCAGATAGACTTGCCAAACGGTAAACCATCCGGACTTGTTCATGCCGCTGAGGTACTAAAGGGTCTTAAAGAAATTGGATTTGTATATTTTACTGAAAAAGATGTTGTTAGACATTCACTTGTCAGGAAAATCATTATGAGTTATGAACAATATGAAAACAAGAACAAGGAGAGAAAATAATGGATATATTAATCAGTAATGAGCAGAAAAATCTAGAGTTGAGTGAATCTATAGAAAAATATATAATAAACGCGATTGAAACTGTCTTGGAGATTGAAGAGATTACTAATGAAGGTGAAGTTTCTGTAACGATTGTAGATAACGATAGAATACGTATTTTAAACAATGATTATAGAAAAATCGATTCTGAAACTGATGTCTTGTCTTTTCCTCAATATGATGATTTAGTTAATACATTTAGCGAGATGGATTATTTAGTCATGGGAGATATCGTGCTTTCAGCTGATAAAGTTATTGAGCAGGCCGAGGAATTTGGACATAGCATCGAGAGGGAGTTTACATATCTCGTTATTCATAGCATGTATCATTTGCTTGGTTTTGATCATTTAACTGAAGAAGATAAAAAAAGTATGAGAACAAAGGAAAAATTCGCACTTGAAAAAATGCAGATTTTTAGGGGTTAAATTTTTTATGAAAAAGATAATATTGATTATAATAATGATTACATTGGTAATTACAGGATGTAATAAAGTAGAAGAGATTGCTATTGAAGAAGAAATCCCAAAAGTTAATTATATTTTTACAGAAAATTATATAGATGAATTGATGGAAGATATTTTATATGAAAAAGTGCTATTGGTTGAATTAAAAAATGAATTGAGAAATAAAGAAAAAAATAAAATTGAAATCGTAGATTTATTTGACAATAAAAGACCTTTGGCGATAATGATAGACAATCACTTCATGGCTAGACCTCAATCGGGTTTATCTCAGGCGAAAATCATTTATGAAATTTTGGCTGAAGGACCTATTACAAGATATATGATGATTATTGATCAAGGTATAAATGATGATATTGGTCCAATCAGGAGTGCAAGACCATATTTTATTTCTTTTGCTATGGAGTATGATAGTTTGTATGTTCATGTAGGTGGTTCGGATGAAGCGAAATCTTTAATAAAATCATATGACATAGATAGTTTAAACGGAATGAAAGCGGGATCTAATGTATTTTGGAGAATAACACATAAAAAGATACCGCATAATATGTACTCTTCTTCTGATGCTTTGATAAAAGACGCCAATAGGATGAAGTATAATAAAGAAACTGATGATTTTTCTCCTATAAAAATGTATAATCAATTTGTCCCTTTAGATAGCGAAACGAAAGCGGATGAATTTTCTATAACTTACAAGAAACCCTCGACGAGTGATGTTAATGGATATGTAATCACATATAAATATAACTCTAGTACTCAACTATATGAGAGATATGTCAATTCAAGCCGTCAAACAGATGAAGAAAATGGTAAAAATATAAATGCAGAGAATATAATCATTCAAAAAATCAAACACCATGTTATCGATAGTGAAGGAAGAAGATTACTTGATATGATTGGTGAAGGAAACGGGTACTATATAAGTGGTGGGAAGATGATAGAAATACGTTGGATTAAGAAGAGTTTCGATTCACAAACTCATTATTATATAAATGATGAAGAAATCATATTTAATCCAGGGCAAATTTTTATTCAGGTTGTAGATAATTTCAATCAACTTGATATTATTTAGGAGTGATTGGTTATGACTGAAGATATAAATAAAAAACTAATGCAAGAAGCTGAAAAAGCTAAAGGAAATGCATATGTTCCTTATTCGAATTTTGCTGTAGGTGCTGCATTGATTACAGAGTCGGGAGATATCTATACTGGATGCAATGTTGAATCAGCATCTTATGGAGCGACAAATTGTGCCGAAAGGACGGCGATTTTCAAGGCCGTATCCGATGGACATAGAAAGATAAAAAAAATTGCCATTGTAAGTGATTTAGATGAGACATACCCTTGTGGTATTTGTCGTCAGGTAATTGCTGAATTTAGCGATGATGTTGAAATAATAATTGGAAATGCGGGTAGTTATAAAGTATTGACTTTAGATGATTTGTTTCCGCATTCTTTTACAAAAAAAGATTTGGAAAGTATAGAAGGGAAGTAATTATGGAATTTAAATCGGGATTTGTTACAATTGTGGGTAGACCTAATGTGGGGAAATCTACTTTATTAAATAATATTATTGGAGAAAAGATTGCAATTACAACGGATAAACCGCAAACGACAAGAAATAGAATTCAAGCTGTTTATAATGATGAAGATTCGCAGATAATTTTTCTAGATACCCCAGGTATTCATAAGCCCAAACACAGGCTTGGAGAATACATGGTTAAAACTGCAACCAATACTTTTGGAGATGTAGATGTTATTTTATTTTTAATTGATGTCGATGCTGGTTTTGGAAAAGGAGATCAGTTTATTATCGAGCAACTCAAGGGAGTTAAAACCAAGAAATTTTTAATCTTGAATAAAATGGATTTGATAACTCCTGATGAATTTATAAGAACACAAGCTTCACTTAAAGGCACTGAAATTTTTGACGACATTATCGCTATCAGCGCTGCAAATGGTAAAAATGTAGATTTGCTTATGGAAAAGATAAAAGAGCAAATGGAACCAGGTCCTATGTATTTCCCAAGTGGGATGATAAGCGATCAACCAGAAAAAGTAATAATAGCTGAAATTATTAGGGAAAAAGTTCTATTGTATTTAGAACAAGAAATCCCTCATGGCGTAGCGGTTGAAATTGAAAGTTTCAAAAAAAGAGAAGGTAAAGATATTTACGACATTTCAGCTATCGTAGTAACTGAAAAGAAATCACATAAAGGTATTATAATCGGAAAAGGCGGAAGAAAATTAAAGGGCATAGGAAAAGCGGCCCGTATTGACATCGAGAATTTTCTTGGGTCGAAAGTCTATCTTGAAATTTGGGTAAAAATCAAAGAAGGGTGGAGAGATAGTGATTTTCTGTTGAAAAATTACGGCTATAAAGAGTAAAGAGGTGAACTATGGAAAGAAAATTTGAAGAGATTACGCATGAAAAACTCGAATTGCTGTTAGAATATCTCGATAATGATAATGCACTCGGCATATCAGAATTATTGGAAGAAATGCATTCTGTCGATATTGCAGAGTTGTTGTTGGAATTAAAAGATATTCAGCAAGAAAAATTATTTCAATATTTGCCATCGGAGATAGCATCTGAAGTACTTGAAGAAGTGGACTCTGATACATTCAACTCTCTTATTAAGCTTTATAACAATGAGCAACAAAGTGAAATCTTGGATAACATGGCTGATGATGATATTGCCGATCTTTTAGGAGAACTTTCCAAGAATAATAGAGATGAAATCATCAATCTTTTGGATACTGAATCGGCAGAAGATGTAAAAGAACTCTTAGTATATGAAGAGGATACAGCCGGCGGTATCATGACGAAAGATTTTGTGGCTCTTAGTAAAGATTATACAATTTATCACGCTATTGAAATGTTGAGAGAATATGCACCTGATGCCGAGACCATCTATTATGTTTTTGTTGTGGATAAAGATGAAAGGTTAGTAGGTGTAATCTCGTTAAGAGATTTAATTGTTGCCAAGCCTAATAAGAAAGTTGAAGAGGTAATGAATGATAACGTCATATACGTAAATGTTTATGACGATCAAGAGGAAGTTGCAAAGGTTGTTTCAAAATACGACTTATTGGCAGTACCTGTTGTTGATGACGAGATGGAAATGATTGGTCTGATCACAGTAGATGATATCATAGATGTTCTTGAAGAAGAGGCTACTGAGGATATATTAAAGTTTGCAGGATCTAATAAAGGTGAATCTTATGAAGAGGATACCCTTGGCGAAAGAATTTCAAATTCAGTCAAGGCAAGACTACCGTGGTTGATAATAACGATTTTTGGAGGACTGATGTCAGCTCAAATAATTAAAAGTTATCAATATGTTCTCGATGTCAATACTACTGTGGCATTATTTATGCCTATATTGGCAGGAATGGGTGGTAATGTCGGTACTCAATCTTCTACTCTTACGGTTAGAAGTATTGCTGTCGGTCAAATCAAGGGAAATGAAGTATTCAAGACAATTTTCCATGAAATATCAGTTGGCTTTATAGTAGGGTTAGTATGTTCGTTGCTTACAGCTGTAGCAGCTGTTTTCCTCAACGGAGACATTATACTTGCGGTTATTGTTGGACTGGCTATGTGGTTCAATATGATTACAGCTGCAACAATCGGTACTTTAGTGCCGTTGATTTTTAGAAAAATTGGAATAGATCCAGCTGTTGCATCTGCACCGTTTATTACTACAACAGTAGATATTACTGGTATGACAATCTACTATTCAATGGCGACATTGATGATTGTCAACTTAACTTAGGAGAATCGGATGTACTATGAATCAGAGGGAATTGTATTAAAAAAAATAAAAATAAATGATACAGATGTATTTTTAACATTATTCTCAAAAAAACTTGGAAAAATTCAAGTATTCGCTAAAGGGGCAAACAATCCTAAAAACAGTTTGAACAAGGGTTGTCATCCTTTTGTATACGGTGATTTTTCGTTGAGAGGTGATAAAACATATTCATTGTCGAATGTGGAAATCAAGGATAATTTTTATAACTTTAGAGAAGATTTAAAAAAATTGTCATATGCATCGTATTTTGTCGATATTGTCAATCACAATCTGAATGAAGATGAGAACAATTACGAGTTATTTAAATTGACTATTGAATCGTTGACAATTTTAAGCAAAACCAAGGGTTATGAGGAAAAATTAAAACTATATTTTGAGTTGATGACATTAAAAGCTTTAGGGTATGAACCTTTAGTAACTGAATGTGCTCTATGCGGTAAAAAAGAGGTGTTTAAAAAGTTTTCTGTTGCAGATGGTGGAGTTGTGTGTTCAGAATGTGCAAGTAAAAACAATGGAAGTATAGAATTACACCCGAAATTGATTCAATTGATGCAATTTATCCTAAAAAGCAATATTTATGAGTATATGAAAAAAGAAATAAACAGTTTATTTATCGATAAAATGGATATATTTATTAATAGTTACACTGATTATTATCTAGCTACAGGGAAACTAAAATCTAAAAAATTTTTAAAAATTTATGAATAGAGGTGCAGGTATGAATTTAACACTTGAAATGATTGACGAAATTATCGAAAGGACGAATTGTTCGTATAAAGAAGCAAAGGAAGCTCTATTAGAAACTGATGGAGATATTTTAGAGGCTGTTATACTTTTGGAATCAAGTGGAAAAATGAAGGAAAAAGCTAAGGATAAAATTGGCAGTGTAACTGACGAATTATATGAAAAGTTAAAGCATCTATTAGAAAAAGGCGATGTAAACAGAATAACGATTGAGAAAGATGAAAAAATCATTATGGATATTCCGGTAACAGCGGGTGTTGTAGGGGCAGTATTTTTTGCACCAGCAGTTATCACATCGGTTATCGTTGCATTAGCTACAGGACATTCCGTAAAAATCATTAAAGAAAGCGGAGAAATAATCGACTTTAAAGAGTACTCTGACAAGACAGTTTCTACTGTAAAAGAGAAAGCTTCTGAAGTGAAAGAAAAATTTCATAAAGCCGATAAAAAGAAATCTACAGTCGTTGTAGAAGACGATGAAGATGTAGTTGTTGAAGACGATGAAGATATAGTTGAATAATTAACAAAAATATAGTATTATCATAAAAAATGAATAATTTGTGCTTTGATGAAAAAAAGTAGTAGTCAGTATATCTCTAGAGAGTTGATGAATGGTGTAAATCAACGTTATACGGTTATGAAGGCGTTTCGGAGCTATCGTTTTAATAAGAGGTTTTATCAATTAGGGTGGAACCGCGGAAGTAAAAATCTTTCGTCCCTTACGGACGAAAGGTTTATTTTTTGTTTAGGAGGAAATACTTATGGTAACAATGGAGCAAATTGTATCGTTGGCAAAATCAAGAGGGTTTATTTTTCCCGGTTCAGAAATTTACGGTGGATTGGCAAATACTTGGGATTATGGTCCGTTAGGTGTTGAACTAAAGAATAATGTAAAAAGTGCTTGGTGGAAAAAATTTATTCAGGAACATCCATTAAATGTAGGACTGGATAGTGCGATTTTAATGAATCCGCAAACATGGGTGGCATCAGGACATGTTGGAGGATTCAACGACCCATTGATGGATTGTAAAGAATGTAAAACGAGATATAGAGCGGATCAGCTTATTGAAGATTTCATGAAAAAACATGGAGACGAGCAAAATATTGAAGGCTGGACAAATAAGCATATGGAAATCTATATCGAAGAAAAGAATATTCCGTGTCCATTATGTGGAAAGCATAATTTTACTGGTATTAGACAGTTTAACTTGATGTTTAAAACTCATCAAGGTGTTACTGATGATTCTACTACAGAGATATTCTTGAGACCTGAAACTGCTCAAGGTATTTTTGTGAATTTCAAAAATGTTCAAAGAGCATCAAGAAAAAAAATACCATTTGGAATTGGACAAATTGGAAAATCGTTTAGAAATGAAATTACTCCAGGTAACTTCACATTTAGAACAAGAGAATTCGAGCAAATGGAACTTGAATTTTTCTGTGAGCCTGGTGAAGATATTAAATGGTATAACTATTGGAAAAATTATTGTATGGATTGGTTGCTGAATTTAAACGTTGATCCAGAGAAGGTGCGATTTAGAGATCATGAAGCAGAAGAATTATCACACTACTCTAATGCAACAACAGATATCGAGTTCCTATTTCCTTTTGGATGGGGAGAATTATGGGGTATTGCAGATAGAACCGATTATGATATAAAACAGCATATTGAGCATTCTGGCGTCGATATGAAGTATCAAGATCCAGCAACAAATGAGAAATATATTCCGTACTGTATTGAACCATCGTTAGGTGCCGACAGAGTAACTTTGGCAATATTGTTGGATGCTTATAAAGAAGAAGAATTGGAAGACGGAACAACAAGAACTATACTTAAATTTCATCCTGCACTAGCACCGATAAAAATTGGAATATTGCCATTATCTAAAAAACTTGGTGAAAAAGCTGAAGAAGTGTATTCGCTTTTATCAAAACACTTCACTGTCGATTACGATGATAGAGGTAGCATAGGAAAGAGATATAGACGTTACGATGAGAACGGTACACCATTTTGCGTTACAATAGACTTTGATACATTAGAAGATGAAACAGTGACTATAAGAGATAGAGATACTATGGAACAATCACGACATTCTATATCTGAATTAGTAGAAATATTTAGAGAAAAATTAATGTATTAGCAAAAAAAAAATAAATATTGAAATTGGATTCTAAATGATGTATCATAAATTGATTATTTTTTTTAGGGGGTTTGAAATGGTCGATAGACATCAGAAAAAAATTAAACTTTATGGTTTTAATAATTTGACTAAGACCTTAAGTTTCAACATTTACGATATTTGTTATACAAAATCAGAAGAGGATCGTAAAAGTTATATTGATTATATTGATGAACAGTATAATTCAGAGCGATTGACTAATATATTGAAGGAAGTTACTAAAATTATCGGCGCCAGCGTCTTGAATATTGCAAAGCAAGATTATGAGCCTCAAGGTGCGAGCGTAACGATATTGATATCAGAAGAGGAAGTTCCATTCGCGCTATTGGATTCTTCTTGTAATTCAGGTGATTTACCTGTTCCAAGGCACGTTGTCGGACACCTTGATAAAAGCCATATTACTGTTCATACCTATCCTGAGAGTCATCCAGATGGGGGAGTTAGCACTTTTAGAGTAGATATAGATGTTTCGACCTGTGGAACCATTTCACCACTTCGCGCATTGAATCTGCTAATTAAATCTTTTGATTCTGACATCATCACAGTTGATTATCGCGTAAGAGGGTTTACAAGGGATATAGATGGTCAAAAACACTTCATTGATCATGAAATCAACTCGATTCAAGATTTTATCGATAACGATATTCTTGATGAGTACAATACAATCGATGTAAATGTATTTCAAGAAAATATATTTCATACAAAGATGATGCGTACTGAAGTTGATTTAGATGAGTATTTCTTCAATCTAAACAAAGATGATCTTAGTGATGAAATGTTTGGTATCATTACAAATAAAGTTAATAAGGAAATTGAAGAAATTTTCTATGGAAAGAATTTCTGATTATAAAAGGTGAAGAAATGAAAGACATCAATAAAGAACAAGCTTTAGAGTTGTTGATTAATGGAAACAAGCGCTTTGAAAGTGGCAAATCGCAGTATCCTAACCAAGATGCTAAAAGACGCTTGGAAGGTTTGAATGGACAACATCCATTTGCTGTTGTTATAGGGTGTTCAGATTCGAGGATTCCACCAGAAATTTTATTCGATCAAGGTATTGGAGATCTCTTTGTAATTCGAGTTGCCGGCAATATTATAGACGATGCAGTTATAGGAAGTGTTGAATATGCTGTAAAGCAGTTAGAAACTTCTCTTGTGATGGTTTTGGGACATAATTTATGTGGGGCTGTTCAAACGGCAATCTCCGGTGTTGAAGAGTCTAAATATATCGAAGTAATCGCTGAAAAAATTCAGCCTGCAATCGATGCGGTTTCTGTTGATGAAACCGATTATTTAGATAAAGTGATAAGAAAGAATGTTGAATTGATGGTAGATAAACTTACTACATCCTCGCAAATTCTAAATAACTCATTAAAATCCGGTGAAATTGCTTTTATCGGAGGTTATTACGATATTGCAACTGGGAAATTTGAAATTTTATAAAAGTATTTATCAATAAGAACGTCTTACATCGTAAGGCGTTTTTTTATAATGTTTTTTTCTGATTAGTATTGCATTATAAGTTTAATATGTTACACTAATGTGGCAGATGTAAATAATGAAACGAGGTGAATCAATGCAGATAACTGAAAGGCAACACGAGATATTAGAGATAGTGAAAGAAAACCAGCCTATAACTAGTGAGAGTATTGCTATGCATTTAAATCTATCGAGGTCGGCACTTAGGAATGATTTGAGTTTATTGTCGATGATGGGCTTATTGGAGGCTAAAACAAATGTCGGGTACTTTTATAAAGAAATGCCCATTTCAACTGATTTAAAAGAATTGTTATTGGATATAGAGGTTGAAGGTATTATGTCTGTTCCTGTCGTTATGGATGAAAAAGCATCGATTAGCGATGGAATTGTATCAATGTTTATTGAAGATGTTGGAACGTTGTTTGTTGTTTCTGATGGACATTTGGCAGGAGTGGTTTCACGTAAGGATTTACTAAAAAGCATGGTTGGAAATATTGATGCTGGAGCAACACCATTGGGAATGATTATGACTAGAATGCCTAATATTGTTTATATCTACCCAGAAGAGAGTATCTATATAGCAGCAACAAAATTAATTCGTCACGAGATTGATTCCTTACCAGTTATTAAAAAAACAATAATTGATGGACAAGAACAGTTGAAGATTCTCGGTAGAATTTCAAAAACTACAATTACAAAAATATTTGTAGAATTAGCAGACGGACAATTAGGGGGATGATGAATGAAACCAAAAGTGATTTATATACTATCTGATTCTTTGGGAGATACTGCGGAATCCGTAATCAAAGCAACTGCAGAGCAGTTTAAACCAAATGAATATATAACGAAAAAGTTTTCATTTGTGAATTCTGTTGAACAAGTTCAAGTCATTTTAGAGGATGCTAAGGATGTAAATGCTTTGGTAGTCTTCACAACAGTAATAGAAGAGGTAAAAGAAGAAATTATAAGATTATCAAGTCGATATAATCTTTTGAACTTTGATATTTTGACGCCGTTATTAAATAAATTTGAAGTGTTATTTGGTTCAAAACCTATAAACGAGCCGGGCATAATCAGAAAATTGGACGAGACTTATTTTAAAAAAGTTGAAGCGATAGAGTTTGCTGTAAAATACGATGATGGAAAAGATCCACGGGGAGTAAAAAAAGCTGATGTAGTTTTACTTGGAATATCTAGGACATCAAAAACACCGCTTAGTATGTATCTAGCCCATAAAAATCTAAAAGTCGCCAATATTCCATTGGTACCGGAAGTTCCTGTTCCTAAGGAAATTTTTGAGATTAATAAAGATAAAATTATCGGTTTGACTACGGATCCGTATAAACTTAATGAAATAAGAATTGAGAGAATAAAAGCACTGGGTTTGGGTAATACCAATGCAACTTACGCAGATATGAAAAGAATTTTAGAAGAACTTGAATATGCAGATAAATTATATAAGAAGATTGGATGTCCAGTGATAAACGTTTCAAATAAAGCTGTTGAAGAGACAGCAAATATTATAACAAAAATTATACAATCTAAAAGGTAGGTGTCGTTATGAAGAAGTTTGTTTATCCATTTGAAGAAGGTAAGAAAGAGTTGAAGTTGTTATTAGGGGGAAAAGGTGCTAATCTTGCAGAAATGACAAAAATCGGTTTGCCTGTACCTGAAGGATTTACAATTACTACTGAAGCGTGTATAAAGTATTATGATGATAATAAAAAAATTGATGAAGAGGTTTCTCAGCAGATTGCGGATAGATTAAAAGAGTTGGAAATCAAAACTGGGAAGACATTTGGTTTGAAGGAGAATCCTTTATTAGTTTCAGTTCGTTCAGGAGCTGCTGTTTCAATGCCGGGGATGATGGATACTATTCTAAATCTCGGGTTAAATGAAGAAACTGTTGAGGGGTTAAAGGAACTTACTCAAAATGGACGTTTTGCATATGATAGTTTTAGAAGATTTATTCAAATGTTTTCAGATGTCGTATTGGGCATTGATAAACATAATTTTGATATAATATTTGATAACCAAAAGAAATTTAGAAACATTAAAAACGATAGCGACTTGACTGAAGAAGATTTAAAAACGATTATAAACGAGTATTATAAGGTAGTTAAATTAGAAGCGGGTATTAATTTTCCAACTGATCCAAAAGAACAACTATTTATGGCTATAGATGCAGTTTTTGATTCATGGAATAATCAAAGGGCTATGATTTATAGAAAAGCTCATGGAATTCCTGATGATTTAGGAACTGCTGTAAATATTCAGTCTATGGTCTTTGGTAACATGGGAGAAGAATCTGGAACAGGAGTTGCATTTACACGCAATCCAGCTACTGGTGAAAGTGGAGTATTTGGTGAATTTCTGCTAAATGCACAAGGTGAAGATGTTGTTGCTGGAATAAGAACGCCTTTATCTATTCATGATATGAAAAATGTTATGCCGGAAGTTTATGATGAATTTATAAGAATTTGTGAAATATTAGAAGAACATTATAAAGACATGCAAGATATTGAATTTACAATAGAAAACCAAAAATTATATTTACTGCAAACAAGAACGGGTAAAAGGACTGCCAAGGCTGCAATCGATGTTGCTGTAGATATGTTTGAAGAGGGACTTATAACAAAAAATGAAGCTATTATGAGAGTTGAACCTATCCATATTGATCAAATGCTTCATCCAAACTTCAATGAAGAATTATTAAAGAATTCTAAGTTGATAGGTAGTGGTTTGCCGGCTTCTCCTGGTGCTGCTTCAGGTAAAATCTACTTTTTCCCTGAAGACATAGTCGCTGCTAAAGAACGAGGAGAAAAGGCGATTTTAGTAAGAAAAGAAACATCACCTGAAGATATAGAAGGCATGATCAATGCCGAAGGAATTTTAACTTCACGTGGTGGAATGACTTCTCATGCGGCTGTTGTAGCAAGAGGTATGGGTAAATGCTGCGTAGCTGGTTGTAGTGAAGTCATGGTATATGAAAGTAAAAAAGAAATGAAAGCAGCTGGGAATGTTTATAAAGAAGGAGATTGGATTTCTCTAAATGGAAGTACAGGTAAGATTTATGAAGGAAACATACCAGTTACTGAAATTAATCTTACAGGAAAATTCAATACTCTTTTAGAATGGGCTGATGAAATTAGAGATTTAGGCATAAGAACAAATGCCGATACTCCAAAAGATGCTAAAAATGCAGTTGATTTTGGTGCAGAAGGTATAGGACTTTGCCGCACAGAGCATATGTTTTTTGATGAATCAAGGATTATTCATGTTAGAGAAATGATACTTGCTCAAAATGTTGAGGAGCGTCAAATTGCACTTGATAAGTTATTACCTTTCCAAAGAGAAGACTTCGAAAAGATATTTGAAGTAATGGAATTTAGACCAGTGACAATTAGGCTACTAGATCCTCCGCTTCATGAATTTTTACCAAAGGAAGAATCTGATATTGAAATACTGAGTAAGGATCTAAATATTGATAAAGAAAAAATAACTGATATTATTAATGATTTAAGTGAATTTAATCCAATGCTTGGGCATAGAGGTGTTCGCTTGGCAATAAGTTATCCAGAAATTTATGCGATGCAGATAAGAGCAATTTTTGAGGGTGCAGTAAATATTTATAAAAATAAAGGGTTTATACCAAATGTAGAGGTTATGGTTCCGTTAGTTGGGCTTATTAAAGAGTTTACGATTGTTAAGAAAACAATTGAGGAAATTGCTGATGAAATTCTTGAAGAAAATAGTTTAACTGATATGAATTACAAAATCGGTACAATGATTGAAATACCGAGAGCTGCATTAACAGCAGGTGAAATTGCTGCAGAAGCAGAGTTCTTCTCATTTGGAACAAACGATTTGACTCAAATGGCTTTAGGATTTTCAAGAGATGATGCTGGTAAATTTATTAGCATATATAAAGAGAAAAATATCTTTGAGAAAGACCCGTTCGAAACAATAGATGTAAATGGTGTAGGTAAACTTGTTGAAATGGCAACCGAAAATGGCAAGAAATCTAGACCGAATCTTAAAGTTGGCATTTGTGGTGAACAGGGTGGTGACCCTGAATCTATAGACTTCTTTAATAAAGTTGGACTAGATTATGTTTCATGTTCACCATTTAGGGTTCCGGTTGCAAGATTAGCTGCTGCACAGGCGAAGATAAAGCAAGAATAAAAATATGATAGGTTTCTATAAAAAACACACCAAATTTGGTGTGTTTTTGTTATAGTTCAATAAAGTGGTCAGCCCATACTATGAAGTATATTATATAAAAATTTTACTACTTAAGATATAATAACATATAAAGGAAAGAAAGGATAATATTCTAGTATTTCCTATTTTGATAATCTTTGATTGGGAAAGAGTAATCTGTATAGTTAATTTCATGCAAAAATTGGGTATAATTAATAAGGTGGAGGTGCAATTATGACTTATAGACAAGTGAGAGAAAAATTCGAGAGAGAGTATCTATCAAAAAATGCTGCTTTGAGTGAGAATACAAAAGGCAGGGAAATCGATGAAAAGAAATGTGACGTCAGGACAGAATACCAAAGGGATAGAGATCGTATTTTACACTCTAAATCATTTAGAAGGTTAGAACACAAAACACAAGTTTTCATATCACCTGAGGGAGACCATTATAGAACAAGATTGACTCATACTTTGGAAGTTTCTCAAATTTCTAGAACTATAGCAAGAGCTCTTGGATTAAATGAGGATTTAACAGAAGCCATAGCTTTAGGGCATGATTTAGGGCACACTCCTTTTGGACATAGTGGCGAATATGAACTCAATGAAATACATAAACCCAGTGGGTTTTCACATAATGAGCAAAGTTTGAGAGTCGTAGAATACTTGGAGGTTACAAACAAACCTTTTAAGGGGTTGAATTTAACGGTTGAAGTGAAAGACGGAATATTAAACCATAATGGACCGAATGTTCCAATTACGTTGGAAGGACAAATTGTAAAAGTCTCCGATAGAATTGCATATATCAATCACGATATCGACGATGCGTTAAGAGCCAAGGTGCTCAAGCCAGAAGATTTGCCGGAAGAAATCATCGGTGTACTAGGCGATACTCATTCAAAGAGAATTGATTTGATGATTAACGATATTATTAATTATTCCAATGATAAGGATAGTATTTCAATGAGTCCTGAAATACTTGAATATACAAATAAACTGAGAGATTTCATGTTTGATAGAGTGTATTTAAATACCAATGCAAAATCAGAAGAAGGAAGAGCAAAACATATCGTTAACGCTTTATACCATTATTTTCAACAGCAGCCAGAAGAAATGAGTTTGGAGCGATATGAGGATTATAAGAGTGGCAAGAAAGATGATGCTATAAGAGATTATATTGCAGGTATGACAGATAGATATGCTATCAAAAAATATCTTGATGTATTTGTACCCAAGTTTTGGAAATAGACAGAAAGCGGAGTGGAGTTTTAGAATTCTTAATCATTTGGTTAAGTTGTCAGAAAATTTAAACTTTGTTTTAATTAGAGGATTATACGAGTTTTTGTCGAATAAAATATGTTATAAGGATTGTGTATATATTGGTGGTGAATTATGGGTAAACACTATGTTGATGGCATAGCAGATATAGTTTCAGAGAAAGTGAATATAGTTGATTTGATTAGTTCGTATTTGCCATTAAAAAAAACCGGAAGAAATTACAAGGCGCTGTGTCCATTTCATTCTGAGAAAACTCCATCATTTGTAGTTTCTGAAGAGAAACAGATTTTTCATTGTTTCGGATGTGGAGCATCTGGATCGGCGATTTCTTTTGTGATGCAGATAGAAAATCTAGATTTTATTGATGCAATCGAGCAAATTGGAGATAGATACGGAATTGATCTTGATGAGTATCTAGTAAAAAAATATGATACCAAGGGTCATGAAGAGCAAGAACAATTATTTGTAATCAATAAAGTCGCGGCAAAAGGTTTTTATAATAATTTAAAAAATAATAAGGGCGCTTATGAATATCTTGTCAATAGAAATCTTAAGCCTCAGACTATGAGAAAGTTCGGTCTTGGGTTTGCACCAGATGAGTGGGATTTCATCTTGAAAAATCTAAGGAAGAAATTCACTGACAATATTTTGGAAAAATCAGGATTGATTATTAAACGTGATAATTCAAATGGACATTATGATAGATTCAGAAATCGCATCATGTTTCCAATTTTTGATATCAGAGGACGGGTAATAGGTTTTGGCGGGCGTGTCATGGATGACACTATGCCTAAGTATCTTAATTCTCCAGATACTCCGATATTCAATAAGAGTTTTAATCTATATGGTATGAATTACGCAAAAAACTATTTAGGAGATAATAAACAGATTGTAATTGTAGAAGGTTACATGGATGTTATTTCTCTATATGACAAGGGTATTTACAACGTTGCGGCAAGCCTTGGAACTTCATTGACAGAAGGTCATGGTAAACTTATAGAGCGCTATGCAAAAGAAGTCGTACTCTTGTATGATTCAGATCAAGCCGGTATAAAAGCGACTAGACGGGCGATCGATGTATTGAGACCGTTTTCTGTTAGAGTTAAGGTGCTTTCACTTAAAGATGGTTTGGATCCTGATGAATATGTATTGAAATATGGAAAAGATGAATTGCAGAAATTAATAGATAGTGCTCAAGATGCCATGGAGTATATGCTTAATTATTATAAGGAAGGTTTAAATTTTTCGATTAAATCTGATATCATCGAGTACATTGATCGTATTCGGTCATTGTTTAATGGAATCAATAATACTATAGAATATGAGTTATATGTAAAAAGGGTTTCTGAAGAAACAGGATTGTCATTGTCGAATTTAGTTAAGGAATTGAAATATGTAAAGAAAATTGAAAAAGAAAATGACAAACTTGAGGAAGTTGTGTTACAATCAAAAGATGTGAAATTATATCAAAGACTATTTGAAATATTTATTCATGAGAGAAGTTATTTGGATTTATTGAAAAAAAAGCATGATTTCAATGAATTTCATTTTAAAATTTTAAAGGAAGTAACAGATTTTATTTTGCTTTATGATGAAATTGATATAAATAAATCAATTGATGTTTTATCATTTGAAGAAATTGAAATGCTTAAAATTGCTAAAAACATAGATGAGTATATTAAAGTTTCAAATGGAATAAGGGAAGTAGAGAAAATGTATTTTGAGTTGTTGTTATCTGATAAAGTGAGATTACTTGAAAAAATTAAAGAGGAAAGTACACGTGTTTTATCGAATATAGATAAGGATAGTTCTAAATATAGTGAATTGAAAATTAAGTATGCAAAACTGCAACATGATATAAACAGTCAAATAGCAGGGATTAATAAAAAAAGAAATTAGAAAGGAGGGAGTCAAAATGGCAAAACAAAAAAAGACAAAAGCTGAATTGTCAGTTGCGCTTGAAACTTTGATTAAAATAGGAAAAGACAAGGGTGAATTGACATATAAAGAAATTGGTGACTCTCTATCTGAATTTGATTTAAATAAAAATCAAGTAGAAGATGTATATACTATGATTGGTGATGCTGATGTAACGGTATTAGATGATGGAGACTTCGACGACTTGAATATTGACGATACAGATGATAGTACTGGCAGTGCTGATATTGCAGTTAAAAAACCAAAAAAAACAACAGAAATTGCTTTACCTAAGGGTGTCAATATTGATGATCCTGTCAGGATGTATTTAAAGGAAATAGGAAAAGTTAGATTGCTGACTGGAGAAGAAGAAGTTGAATTGGCAAAACGTATGGAAAATGGTGATGAGGAAGCAAAGAAAAAACTTTGTGAAGCTAACCTTCGTTTAGTAGTAAGTATTGCTAAAAGGTACGTTGGAAGAGGAATGTTGTTCTTAGACCTTATTCAAGAAGGAAACTTGGGATTAATAAAAGCAGTTGAAAAGTTTGATTATACTAAGGGATATAAATTCAGTACATACGCAACTTGGTGGATTCGTCAGGCGATTACAAGAGCGATTGCCGATCAGGCGAGGACTATTAGAATCCCCGTTCATATGGTTGAAACAATCAATAAATTGACAAGGGTTTCAAGACAATTGCTTCAAGAACTTGGAAGAGAAGCGAAACCTGAAGAAATTGCAGAGATGATGGGTATTACTGTAGAGAAGGTTAGAGAAATTCAAAAGATCGCTCAAGAGCCTGTATCTTTGGAAACTCCTATTGGTGAAGAAGAAGATTCTCATTTAGGAGACTTCATTCAAGATAGTGATGCACCAGCTCCTGCGGAAGCTGCCGCATTTTCTATGCTAAGAGAACAACTTATAGAGGTGTTGGATACTTTAACTCCAAGAGAGCAAAAGGTGTTAAAACTTAGATTTGGTCTTGAAGATGGAAGATCTAGAACATTAGAAGAAGTTGGTAAAAGATTTGAAGTTACAAGAGAGCGTATTAGACAGATTGAAGCGAAAGCGCTTAGAAAATTGAAACACCCAAGTCGTAGTAAAAAATTAAAAGATTTTTTAGAATAAGATTCGCTCCTTTGCGGGTCTTGTTTTTTAGGAAGGATTTAAAATGGAATTAAGTAATCGATTACAGGCTATTGCTGATTGTATAACAAAAGGAAATTCAGTTGCGGATATAGGTACAGATCATGCATATTTACCTATTTTTCTTATAGATAATAATATTTCTAATAATATTATCGCAAGTGATATTGTTGAAGGTCCAGTTCAAAATGCTCTAAGTAATGTTAAGAAGCATAACATGGATAAAGAAATCAGAATCATTCAAGCTTCGGGTTTAAATGGAATAACTGATTCTATTGATACAATAATTATCGCTGGAATGGGCGGAATGCTGATTATAGATATAATAAGTGATGATTTAGATATCGCTTATGGTGCTAAAGAATTGATTTTACAGCCAATGAAAAATAGTATTGAACTTAGAAAATTTCTGGTAAAAAACAAATTTAAAATAGTTGAAGAAAAGATTGGCATTGATGAAGATAAGTTTTATGAGATTATCAAGGTAGTCAAAGGAACCATGATTATCAATAATCCTTTGGAGTATGAAGTAACATCTGTCCTTAGAAAAAATAGGGATAAAAGCACAAAGTTATTTATTGAAAAAAAAATTGATACTACTAAGAATATTATTAAAAGACTTAAAGAAGAAAGTAGTAATAATGAGAAACTCATAGTGCTTGAAAGAAAGTTAAAATATTTAATGGAGGTGTATGATAGTGAAGATCAATTCGAGGAAAGTGATTAAAGTTTTAGAAACTTTTGCTCCTCAGAAGTATGCACAATCTTGGGATAATGTAGGTTTTCAGATAGGCAGTATCGATAGCAAAATAGACAAAGTTATGGTAGCTCTCGAAGTTACTCCTGAAGTGATCGATGAAGCGATAGATGAAAGTGTAGATCTACTGATTGTACATCATCCGCTTATTTTCAAGCCTATTAAAAGCGTTGTAAATTGTGATCCTATTGGTAATATGATTTTAGATTTAGTAAACAATAGGATAAATTTAATAGTTGCTCATACAAATTTGGATTCTAGTGATATTGGACTCAATCATTATTTGGCAAAAAAAATCAATCTAGGAAGAATTAATAATTTATCGGATGGTTATGTGAAAAAATATTATAAGATAGCATTTTATATTCCTGATGAGTATAGAAATAAGATGATAAATATCTTGGATGAACTTGGAGTAGGTGCTTTAGGCAATTACAGAGGATGTACTTATACTGTTGAAGGAAAGGGTACTTTCAAACCGCTTGAGGGAGCAAATCCTTTTATAGGTTCAGTAGATACTTTAGAAGAAGTCGATGAAGTTAAAATCGAAGCTGTCGTTGAAGAGAGCATTTTAAATAAAGTCATTGAAAAGATTATTAAAAATCATCCTTATGAAACACCGGCATACGATGTGATTGCAATGGAAAATCAATTTGACAATCCTAATATGGGACTCGTTGGGTATTTAGATAGTTCTGTTACATTAAAAGATTTTACTATGAATCTAAAAGAAACATTGAGTTCAAAGAGTATCAGGGTTGTAAAAGCAAATGATAGAAAAATAAATAAAGTTGCACTGTGCACTGGCGCATCATCAGATTTTATTGATAATGCATTTGAAGTTGGAGCAGATGTTTATATTACTGGAGATTTAAAATATCACGAAGCTCAATATGCAAAGCTGAAGGGAATTAATATAATCGATGCTGGACATTTTGAAACTGAACAATTTTTTGTAGATGAATTTCTAAACATATTAAGAAGAAAATTTGAAAAACAGTCTTATGATATTGTTATAATCAAATCTCAGGTTAATATCAATCCTTTTATGTATTTATAATTTACTTGTATTATGTCTAATTTAAAGATAAAATTTAATTAAGAGTTAAATTAAACAGGGGGAATTGTCGTGATAGGAGCAAAAATACGAGAGTTAAGGTTAAAGAAAAGGATGACGTTAAGTGAACTTGCAAGAACAACGGAATTTACTGCAAGTTATATTTCTCAACTAGAAAGAGATATTATTCAACCATCTTTGTCGGCACTTAAAAAGATTTCGGTAGTACTTGAAGTTCCAATATATGCATTTTTGGCTTTTGAAGAAAATCAAACAATAGTAACTAAAGCTAGTGAGAGAAAAAAATTAGAACTTCCAGATAGCAACATAGTATATGAATTTGTTTCGCCGATGGCAGCCAATAAAGTTGCAATGCCGAAGATGGAAGTAATATATTTCAAATTAGATCCTAAAAGCTGGACAAACAAAGAACCGGTAGTTCATTTAGCGGATGAAAGTGCATTTGTTTTAAAAGGCAAGCTAGAAGCTTATGTTGATGATGAACAATTTATGCTCGAAGAAGGAGACAATATTTACATCAGAGAAAATTCAAAGCATAGATACTATAATCCAACTGATGAAATCGTTGAAGGATTAGTAATCATGTCTCCAGCGATATATTAAGAAAGAAGCTTTCACTTATTTCAAGTGAAGGCTTTCTTTTTTAACTAAAAGGCCGTATAATAGGTAGGTGACTAAGCCAGGTGGTCGCGTGCTTAATAGGCACGAGGAAAGTCCGAGCTCCATAGAGCAGGGTGCTGGGTAATACCCAGTGGAGGCGACTCTAAGGATAGTGCAACAGAAATAAACCGCCAGTAATGGTAAGGATGGAACGGTGAGGTAAGAGCTCACCAGCATATAGGCGACTATATGGCTCTGTAAACCCCATCTGGAGCAAGACCAAGTAGGGCATTAAATAAGGCGGCTGCTCGTCGCTGCCCGTGGTAGGTCGCTTGAACCTGCAAGTAATTGTAGGTCTAGATTGATGGCTACTTAATACAGAACTCGGCTTATAGGTTTAGTCACATTTAAGAAAACAGCTTTGGCTGTTTTTTTATTTTTTGATTTTTTTTCAGTGTGTTTTGATTCAAAAAAATGTGCTTCTTGGTAAGTTAATAACTTCGCACATTACTAATATTGAGTATTTAAATTGGTTGACTTTTATGACAGCCACTTTCGTCTAAATATCAGCGTTGCTTGCTTTATTCGAAAGATTACAAGCAAACCTATCTTCATGAAATATTATTCTTCATTTTTAATCGTTGGTATTTTTTTTTAGGTTGATGAGTTAATTGTCTTTATTAGTTCGACTGACAAATACAGCTAGTGAAAAAATAAGAATAACAACCTTTGAAAATGTCCTATTTAAGGTGTTTTCAAGGATTGCTTTAATTTTAAAAATTGTCTCTATATTTTTTTATCATAGTGTTCTATTTTCTTCTTGCAGAATACATTTTTGATATGAAAACTTTAATGGTCAAATTTTGTACAGTGGGTATAAAGAACGTATATACATACAAATGGAGGTAGTCTATGCCAAGTAATAATTGCAAATATTCACAAGAACTTAGAGAAAAAATAGCGAGATTAGTGAAATGTATTGACCATATTGGTCAATAGTGATACAGTGAAATTGACTAAAGTGGTCAATGGAGGTGGTTTGATTGGAAGAAATCTTGAAAAAACTTGATTCCGAGAAGCGAGACCGTATTATTAATAGTGCGCTAGATGAATTTGGACGCAATAGCTATGATAAAGCTTCAACTAATAATATCGTCAAAAACGCGGGAATTTCAAAAGGGCTTCTGTTTCACTACTTCAAGAGCAAACAAGAGCTCTATGACTATCTTGAAAAATTTGTATTTCAAAAGATGATCGATGTGATTCTTGAAGAAATCGATTGGAATGAAACAGATATATTTAATCGCATCAAGCAAATTACCATAATTAAGATGGGAGTGATAGACAGGTATCCCGGAATTGAGGCGTTTGGAAAGACAATCTATGAACGAAAATCTATTAATGAAATCAAGGTGATGATTGAAAAAATGGTTCCGGACCTCTATCATCAAGTCTATACAAAGAATATCGACATGAACCGGTTCAGGGATGATATTGATTTTGATAAGATCATACAGATTATCCAGTGGGCTATTGAGAAATATAGCGAGGAGCAAATGGAACTTATGAAAAAAAACGGAATGAAACTTGACTTTTTAAAAATCGTTTCAGGTATTGACCTGTACATGGATGTTTTGCGAAAGGTGTTTTGCAAGGAAGGAGAGATGGAAAATGATTAGCGTAAGTAACCTGTATCATTCCTATTCAAATGATGAAAAATATGCCGTTAAGAATGTGAGTTTTGAAATAGAGGAAGGTGAGGTTTTCGGATTTCTGGGTCCATCCGGCGCTGGCAAGTCAACCACCCAGGGGATATTGACGGGGCTTTTGCAACTGCAGAAGGGCGTGGTGACTGTGGCAGGATACGATGTCAAGCATATCAAAAATGAGATGTTCAACAAAATCGGCATGTCTTTTGAGCAGTCCAATGTCTACAGCAAGATGACTGGAAAAGAGAACCTTGAATTCTATAGAAAGCTTTTCGATGTTGAGACGCGGGATCCGCAGGAACTTCTGGAGCTCGTCGGTCTGGGGGACAAGGGCAACATCAAGGCGGGAGAATACTCAAAGGGGATGAAACACCGGCTAACTTTTGCCCGTTCCATGATTAACAATCCGACCTTGTGGTTTCTTGACGAACCGACGACAGGACTAGATCCTGCGATTGCATCAGAGATAAAAAATATAATAAAAGAAAAGAATAAAAAAGGAGTCACGGTATTTCTTACCACCCACAACATGTATATCGCGGATGAACTCTGCGATCGTGTGGGATTTATTGTGGATGGAGAACTTTTACTGATTGACTCTCCGAAGAATCTCAAACTCCAGTATGGAGAGAAATTTGTCGAGGTGGAATATCTGGATGGAAAGGAAATCAGAAAGGAATCGCTGTCATTCGTAACGAAGGATGATATTGAACGTTTGAAGGAAATACTAGATCAATATGAAATTCAGACGATGCATACAAAGGAGGCAACCTTGGAAGAGATATTCATAAAGGTTACAGGAAGGGAGCTTGTTTGATGTGAAATTATGGTATAGTTTTATAAAAGAACTTCAATTATCTTCCAAAAGCTGGTATTTTTACATTGAATTAGGCATGGCTGTCATCCTCCTTATGATTCTTCTGTTTATCGTGCCGGAGGAAACCGACAGTAGAACAGATGAATATCTCTACGCAGGAGACCTTTCTTCTGATTATATTGATTTGATCTACAGAAGCATCCTCGATGAAGAGGATGAAGATGAGGAATATGAAAGGGTTGAAATCAAAGTAGGTGGAGAAGTGTATGGTGCGGATCTCTTTGTGACAGATACACGGAATATCTACTTTGTGGACGATCGTGAAGCGGTTATAAGGCTTGCGGAGGAAGATAAAAAAACTGGAGTAGAGATTATTCTTGGAAAAGACGGAGGACTTGACTACAGGTACTATCTTCAGGGATACGAGTCTATAAGGCTGAGAAATCTGTATATGATA
>DAOUQP010000117.1 GCA_030625575.1 Eubacteriales bacterium
GGTGGAAAGAAAAAACTCAATCAAGCCCCTTATTTGGTTAAAGGTTTTAGGTTATTTGACAAGGTTTTGTTTGATGTTAAAGAGTGTTTTATTTTTGGCAGACGAGCTTCTGGCTATTTCGATTTACGAAAACTGGATGGTGCAGTTATCCATCGGAGCGCAGGTGTTAAAAATTTAAAATTATTAGAAAAACAAAAAACACTATTGATAGAAAGAAAAGCAGTGTAAAAACCAAGCAATACGAAATCAATAGAGCTAAGGAATGGCTTTACACAATAAAAAATAAGGGAGGTAAAACAAGGAGGCAATTCCTTCACTAACCTAAAGGTCTAGTGGTTTCCTTGCCCTAATATTTATGAAAACATCTAGTATTACATATAAAGATCAAATTGGATATGGAGTAGGTAATTACGGGTACGGCTTAATATCGCAAACTATATCATCTTATCTGATTTTCTATGGAACTGCAGTTCTATTTCTGCCTGGAAAATTAATAGGTTTAATAGTTTCACTCAGCATCTTATGGGATGCTGTCAGCGATCCGTTAATGGGATATATTTCAGATAATACAAACTCTAAATACGGTAGAAGGCATATCTATATTTTTATCGGAACGATTATGATGGCTACCACTAACTATTTCTTATGGACTATCAGCCCTGAAATAAGTACGCTTTCAAAGTTTTTATTGATATTTTTAAATGTAATGCTGTTAAAAACCTTTATTACTATATTCATTACTCCATATAACGCACTCGGAGCTGAGCTTGTTTCGGATTATGATGGTCGTTCATCTATTCAATCGATTAAATCAGTTTTTTTTCTCATTTCAATACTATCGATAACATCTATCAGCATGTTTATATTTTTTAGACCAACTATAGAATTTCCAAAAGGACAGTTGAATCCTGATGCATATAAAAACATGTCCATTGCAATTTCTATAATTATGCTTATTACTGGATTAATTGCGTATTTCTCGACAAAAAAATATAGAGATAATTTACCTAAAAGCAATAAATCGACTGCAAACTTTAGTAATTTTATAGATAGTATGAAAACAGCCCTTCAAAGTAAAAATTATAAAGCAGTACTTTTTGGATATTTGTTCACCAATTTAGCTTCTGCATTAATCGGTACTGTAGGGCTCCATATTTTCACATTTACATTTCTCATGAACAACTACAATATCGGTATAGTCTTTGGCACGCAATTAATGATCAGTATACTTGCGCAGCCGATATGGCTGATACTGTCAAAAAAACTTGATAAAAAGAAGACTACAATCCTAGGACTGAATATTTCTCTTTTTGGATGTATTGTGCTATTGTATTTGGTTTCCATTAAAGAAGTAATCCAAGTACATTATGGATTCATGCTTATATATGCTATTATTATCGGATTTGGAACCAGCGGATTATTCTTTTTACCTTTTTCCATGATTACAGATACAGTTGATCTTCAAGAACTAAATCATGGCAAAAGAAACGAAGGCGTATACTTCGGCCTTCTTAATTTTGGTTATAAAATATCTCAATCACTTGCAATATTATTATTTGGATTTGTTTTGGACATGATTGGATTCAATCCCTTGCTTCCTTATAATTCAAATGCAACACTGGTCATGCTTGGTGCATCGTTGCCTATAGGAAGTTTGATTGCTTTATTATTGGCAAAGCATTCTTATAAAAAATATACACTGAACAGAGAAATACTATCTAAAATTCAAGAGCAAATCAAAACTTCACAAAAGTTATAAAACTCTTGTTCAATAATATATTTTCCTTAACTGATTCATCGAAAACAATCCGATTGGCTTTGAATCATGATCAAGTACTGTAATGTCTTCGATGCCGTATTTTAATAATAATTTAAGGCCCTTTGATATTGATTCATCCATATATATTGTTTTTGATGAAATCACATCACTTTTCACCATGAATTCACTCACCGGTGTAATGTTTATATAGGATAACAAGTCTTTAGTATTGAAAAAATTACCTACATAAGTATCATCAGAAAATAAAATTTCTTTTCTTGATCCACTATTTACGATTTTACCTTCATTCATAAGTACAATGGTTGTTCCCAACCTCATTGCTTCTTCAATGTCATGAGTGACAAAAATAATCGTCTTTTTTAATTCTTGATAAATTCCAAGCAATTCATCTTGAAGAATTTTTCGATTGATTTCATCAACTGCACCAAAAGGTTCATCCATAAGAATGATATCAGGATTTGTGGCCAATGCCCTTGCAACACCTATTCGTTGTTTTTCGCCACCACTTAACTGATAAGGATGTTTTTCAAGATAACTCTCATCTAGATTTACCAACTGAATGAGTTCTTTTGCTCTTTTTTGTATTACATCTTGGCTTTCCTTATTTAATTTCATAACGTATCCTATGTTTTCCCCTATTGTCATGTGTGGAAACAAAGCTACATTTTGAATGACATAACCAATCTTTCTTCGTAGTTCAATTATATCGGTGTTGGAAATCGACTCCCCATATACAACAACTTCACCTTCAGTCGGCTTGATCATGCCGTTGATCAACTTTAAAAGAGTAGTTTTCCCACATCCAGAAGGTCCGATTAATGTGATAAAATCACCTGGATTCACTTCGATGTTGATATTATCTAATACAATTTTTCTGTCATATGTTTTCTTTACATTTTTAAACTCGATTATACTCAATCTACAACAAACCTTTCATAATTAGAAATTCTCTTGCTACTTCTTTTGGATCTTCATTTAATTTCTCAACTTTATAATTCATACCTACCATTTCATCATCCGAAATCAATCCAGCCATTAAATTTAAAATATTTTCTAATTCTGGATACAAATCAAGTGTTTCTTTTCGAATAACAGTGGCAGCTTGATATGCTGGAAAATAGTTTTTATCATCAATTAAAACTTTTAACTCATATTCTTGAATCAAACCATCTGTAGAAAACGCATTGATAACATCGACATCTTTTGAACCAATTGCTTGATACTTAAAACCAATGTCGAGTTCTTTCTTTTCTTTAAATTTAAATCCATATATTTCCGCTAGTGCATTGTAACCATCATCGCGCTCATAGAAATCGTATTCAGCACCAAATTTCAACTGATTACTTACTTTTCCTAGATCTGTATATGTTTTTACATCAAGCTCTTCTGCTAAATTCATGGGCATTGCAAGAGCATACGTATTATTGAATCCATAACGATCCAACCAAATTAAATTGAACTGCTCTTCATACATTTCCTTATTTAACTCATATAGTTCATCAGAATCATTAACCAGGTCTTGTTTAAGGACAAATAACCATCCAGTTCCTGAATATTCAGGGTATATATCGATTTCTCCATTCATCATGGCTGGATGTATGTTTGATGTACCTCCTCCTATACCCATTTTTTGCTCGACAACAATGTCTGTGTTGGTTTCAATCAATAAAGTAATGATTTCTGCCAATATATATTGCTCTGAATGTGGTTTGCTGGCAACCACAACTTTTTTTTCTTCTTGAGTACAACCTATCAACAAACTTGCTGCAACGACCATAATCAATACAACAATTATAAATTTCTTCATGATTTCGCCTCGCTTTCCTTATTTCCAAAGATGTTTTTAGTAACCCGCTTTTCTATCAATCCAATGAGATAATCTGCAATTACGGCAATCGATGCTACAAGTATCGACCCTACAAATGTCATCTCCATAAAATATGTCGTAATTCCTCTCCATATGGCGACTCCAAGACCACCGGCGCCGATGAACGATGCAATACCCGCCAATGCTATCGTCATCACCACCATAGTTCTAAATCCTGCAACAATCACGGGCAGAGCCAATGGAAATTCAATATTCACAAGTAATTGTCTGTCTGTACTTCCCATTGCAATTGCTGCATCTTTAATTTCTTTATCGACTTCACTTATTCCAACAAAAGTATTGCGGATAACTGGCAAAAGACCGTATATCGTAAGTGCCAATATCGCATTTTTCTTTCCAATACCTAAAATCGGAATCAAAATTCCAAACATCGCAATTGAAGGAATCGTATAAATGAAGTTGATCAAAGATAGAATGATTTTCTCAAACTTTCTATTCCTGGTCATATATATCCCAACCGGGATACCTATAATTGTAATAATTACAATCGGTATTCCAGAAAGAACCATATGTTCAGTAATAAGATCTATAAAGAATTCTTTTCGATCCACCAATAATTTTAAAGAATCATTTACAAACATCATACTCCTCACCTCAATTCCACTGCTTTTATCGTCATTTTTACTTGATACCCATTTTTTAAAAATATATATAGAAAATGGTATAGTTACTTGAACTATACCATTTCATAATTAATAATATTATTTAAAATCCAGTCTGTTCAAGAGCTGCTCTACCATATTTTTAAAGAAACGTCACCACAGGCAATTATTACTTCTCATTTGATATTGGCCAATTACAGCTATATTGAAACAATAAATAAGACAGATGTACCAATAGTACCCTAAACCAATCATGGAGTAAAAAAGCCTATAGAAATTACTATTAGGTGAAGTCCGCTTCACCTGTATAATCATTCTATGAGATTTTAATAGTTCATTAAATCCTTCACTTCATTTTCATCAAATATGATCATCGTTTCTCTTGTATCACTATCTTTTGCTAAATACACAACAGCGTAAATACCTTGTTCATAGAATACATTCATGCTGTTGTTAATAGTTGTATAAAGTAATCCCTTTTGTTCAAGTTTTGTACTGAACAGATTATTTAACGTTGTAAGACTCGTTTCATCTTGTTTTAATAAATCTTCTGTATTGATTTCTGTCATGTTGTTTGTATTAACATTCAGTACATCATAAAAAGCAAATGTCCCACCTTCAATTTTATAAATGCCGTTAAAGACGATTGATAATAAGCCATTGCTTTTTTTAGCATAACTAAATCTTAGAGAAGTGACTTCTTCTTTATTAACAATTTCATTCACTTTCTCATCAATTAGTAAATTAAGTTTATTCTCTTTTTCAACATTAACGAAGTTTGTAGCTTTAGGTACTGTAATGACCGTTTTGTTTTCAAGTGTTATTGGGGTATATTTTAATTCATAATGTGTTTCTTGTAGAATAGATTGATTATACTCTGTCGCTTCTTTCACTGATAATTTAATATTGTCATAATAAACAGTTGTTAAACCTTCGAAACCAGAATCTGTACCCACTAGAATAAAAGCTTCTCCAAGTTCATTAGTTGTTGCAATAAAATGATTGACAACCGTTTTGTATTCAAAGGCTTCGGAATTATCACCTGATACTTTTTCCATATTGGATACAACTTTTAAATCAGTACCACTTTGACTTTGATTGGCTTTATCTAAGTTCGTCAATTCATAATAATTCTGTTCATTAAGTTCAGAAATCGGAGCTGATGATAAAATACCCGCTTTAACGTATACTGAACTACCTGGCGAACCACCAATACCCATCATACCACCTGATACATTCGTACCTATATCAAAACTTAACTTGTAAATATATGTTTTGTTTGCTTCTAGTCCGTTTATTTTTTTATAAAAACCCATAAACATATCATCCGAATGATTCGATCCATCAATACGAATAGCTTTACCCATATTTTCAACTGGTGATGTTGTGATGCCATATTTGTATTCATAAAAATTTTCTTCTAAATAATTAGCCGGTACATCTGCAACGATGTCTTCAAAATCTTGATCTTCTTCTAAATCAAATTCATAATCTACATAACCCTCAACAACGATTTTACTGCCATCAATCATCACAGTTGCATTCATCATTTTTTCAAAAAAAGTATGGGGTACAAAAGTTCTTGACTCAACAATTTCAGGTGCTGTATCTAATGCCGTAACAACTTCATTAAGAATGTAGGCATCTTTTCCAATAAATACTTTAAAATGTTCTGTTTCACGATCAACATTGATGCTCTTGTCACTTCCATTCCACGTTACATCAAAACCTAAACTTTCAGATATTGCTCGTAGTGGTAACATTTTTACGTCACCTTTATCATAAGGTTCTACGGCATAATCCGAGAAGATGATCTTCTCTTCATTGATTATTAATTCTGTCTCATCTGAAATGATGATACCTAT
>DAOUQP010000138.1 GCA_030625575.1 Eubacteriales bacterium
ACTTTAAGTTAATAAAGGAGGATATTATCAATGACAGGTGCACATTTTATTACAAGAGGAAGCTATCTATTTGATGGCGGGATGCATTATTTCGCTTCACCATATTTTTGGATTCCGAGACTTATAGGCTTAGTACTATTAGTTATAGGAATTGTATTGATTGTTAAAGCGATAAAAAAGAGAAATGCATTTTTTATTGAACACAGTAGTGAATCAATAGAATTATTGAAGCTGAAATATATAAATAGTGAAATTGCCGAAGATGAATACAAGAGAAAATTAGCACTACTTAAATAGACCATTCATTTGGTCTATTTTCTTTCAAATGGTATTATTATATTAATAAGGTGAGATGCTGATGTTTAAAATAATGATTATAGAAGATGAAAAAGAAATTAGAGATATAGTTGGGAAATATCTCGAAAAAGAAGGTTATACAGTGAGACTTGCTGGTGATGGTTTTGAAGGACTTCATATTTTTAATGAATTCAGTCCACATCTAGTTGTTCTCGATGTTATGATGCCTGGAATAAGCGGGTTTGATGTTTTAAAAGAAATCAGGCTGTTAAGCGAGGTTCCGGTTATCATGCTTACGGCAAAACATCAAGAAATGGATCGCATCAACGGTTTTGATTTAGGAGCAGATGATTATGTAACAAAGCCATTTAGCTCAAGGGAATTAGTCAAAAGAGTAAATGCGGTATTGAGACGCTCGTATAAACATCTTTTTCAACATGAACAATTATTCTTTGGACCATTTCGATTGAACACCAGCGATCAATCACTTTATAAAAATGATACGCTCATTCACCTTACAACAAAAGAATTTCAGATTATGGAAGTGTTCTTCCACAACATCGGTTTATTATTAACTAGAGATCAATTGATTGAAAAGGCTTTTGGTGAATTATACGATGGGTATGACAGGGCGATAGATACTCAGATTAAAAAAATACGTCAAAAAATTGAAAACGATACAAAAAACCCAGTATTTTTGAAGACGAAGTATGGCGCGGGTTATATTTTTGGAGGTAATGAACAATGACATTTAGAAAACAGATGGTAATAGTCATCATAGTCATTTTGTTTTTAACGATAATTTCAAATTCGTTGATTTCTGGTCAATTTATTAATCGCTATTTCAAAGATTACATTGAAGACCAATATGAAAAAGATGTAAAAGTCATTGAAAATTATGCTGAAAATATTCTCAGTGGAGAAGTTGATAATCTCATACAAGCAAATATTGAACTTACCAATTATTTAAGCGATTCAATCGCTGGAATTGAGATATATGATGATAAAAACAGATTGATTATCGATGTCAAAGCGGATAATTATTATATGCCTCATATGATGAAAAGTCGATTGGGATTCGATGAGGTTATTTATACGATTACTCTTGATGAAGAAGTGATCGGCTATCTTAAACTCGAAAAAATCAAATTCGTTGGAAATTCTGAAACGGCTGTTATTTTTCGTCTATCGATGATTCGCTCGATTGTTATCTCAGGAATATTATCATTTTTGCTGTCACTACTTGTTATTGGGTTTGTCAGCAAGCGGATGACAAAGGATCTGATAAATACGGCTCATATGGCAAATGCCATCGATTCCAACAAGAATCTATCATATAAAAAATCAAAGATCAAAGAAGTAAGGGCAATACAAAGCACGTTGGTTGATTTAGCGGCAAAGCTTAAGCTTAAAGAAGGAATTCGAAAAGAGAAAGCCGACCGTCTTGCGCATGAAGCAAGGACGCCTTTGACTGTTTTGCAGTCGAATTTAGAGGGTATTGCAGATGGCGTAGTGGAAGTAGATGATGAACGGTTCAAGATTTTACTTAATGAAGTCAATCGGCTGACTGTACTTATTGAAAACATCGGCGATATTGTCGACTTTGGAAAGAATAATATCGAACCTAATCTTAGTGAAGTCGATGTCGATGAAATTGCAGAAAAAGTTATTCAATCTATGAAACCACAATTTCAACTCAAGGGTATTGAACTCAGTTATTCAGAACGTAGCGAGAAAAATATGATTTTCTCAGATGAAAATCTGATTGCACAAAGTCTTTACAACCTATTGTCAAATGCTTATAAATACACAAATGCAGGCGGGAATGTCGGGGTTAAAGTGTTTGAAAACGATACAGATGCAGTGATTACGGTAGAAGATACCGGCTGTGGACTCAGTGATGATGAAATTGAAAATATTTTTAATCCGTATTTTAGAGGCGGTAATTCAGAAGAAATAGATGGACTCGGGATGGGATTATATATTGTTAAAGAAAACATGAAAGCTATTAATGGTAATGTTTTTGCAAAAAAGAATTCAAATAAGGGAATGACATTTACATTGAAATTTAAAAAAAGTTGATTATTATAGATTTAAGAGATTTAATGATATTATAGGGTAACTATTCAATTGAAATATTAAAATTTAGGAGGTTATTTATGTTTGTTAAACATGAAACAGCATTGAAATTCGACTTGGCGAAAGGTATTACAAGTAGAATCATGGGTAATGGCGGAAATCTTATGATGGTTGAAAATGTTTTTGTTAAAGGGGCAATAGCAGATGTCCATGCACATCCTCATGAGCAGTCAGGTTATATAGTGAAAGGGAAATTTGAATTTACATTAGGTGAAGAAGTGGTAATTCTAGAAAAAGGGGAAAGTTTTTATGTTCAGCCTAATCTTTTGCATGGATGTGTTGCATTAGAAGACGGTATAGTTGTCGATACGTTTTCTCCAATGAGGGAAGATTTTATAAAAATTGCAAAATAGCATAAATCCTAGGTAAGTCTTTTAGGTAACTAATATCGGTATACTTGCAAGCAGTTTGTTTTGATTGGAGGCTTTTATGTGGGAATATAGAGTTGAAATGTTTTTTGCCGGTGGATTTCTATTTGGCAAAGTAAATAAATCTGAAGTTGAAAATTCGCTAAATGATTTATCGAATCTCGGTTGGGAAGTTGTTTCTACAACTTCACTCAATCGTTTCTTTGGGGAAACACACAATGTATTATATACACTAAGGCGTGAAAAAAAATAGTGATATATTTACCTACAATAGAATTAGACTAGAGGTGATTTAAGTGTTGGAAAGTGTAAAAAACGACGAAATGAGAGTTAAAGACCTATTGGAATTTTCCATGGGCATGATGAAAGGTGAAAATGGAGCGCAGCTTATAAAGAAATATGAAGATGCGATAAATAACGTTACTCCAAATGATATGCTGAAACTCGAAGACATGCAGATTCAAATGGATGTGACGACAGAAGCCATAAAAAAAGATGTTGATAAAGTAATCAATGTATTTTTTAAGAAACTTGAAAAATACAAATGGGATAAACCAAAAGTAGATACTTTTTTGTATTACCTTATGGAAGAAAATAAAGCATTGAAGATTAAGCTGGAAGCTATTAAAAAATTATTGATAAAAAAAGACATCGAAAATACGCGTGAAGAACTATTGGAAGCTTTTAAAGAATTAACCAAGGTAGACAGTCATTATGTGAAAAAGGAAAATATATTATTTCCATATCTAGAAAAAAGATTGGAAAGATACAGGGCGCTTAATGTTATGTGGTCATTACATGATGATGCGCGAAAAAAACTGAAAAAATTGATAAGTATGTTGGAAGACAGCGATACAAATGAAGTTGAACTGAATAAAGAAATTGGAGAAATATTCTTTTTGATGTATGGACTAATCCAAAAAGAAAATTTAATAGTATATCCTGTTGCATCAGAAGTCATATCTGATAAAGAATTTGAAAATATGCATATGCAGAGTTTTGAGTATGAGTTCTTATTCATTGAAACTCCAAAACAACCTGAAGAAAGCGTTGATGATTATTCCGAAGGCGGCAAAGATGAATACGTATTGAAAACAGAAACAGGAGAAATGAGTCTAGAACAAATTTTATTGGTATTCAATAAACTACCCATAGATATAACTTTTGTCGATGAAAATAATAAAGTTAAATTCTTTTCAAAACCCGATGAAAGATTTTTCCCTCGTTCACCAGCGATAATCGGCAGGGAAGTGAAAAATTGTCATCCTCCGGAAAGTGTTCATATCGTAGAGGAAATAGTTGAAGCTTTTAGAAAAGGTGAAAAAGACACAGCCAAGTTTTGGCTGGAACTGAAAGGGAAATTCATATTGATACAATACTTCGCCATTAGAAATGATAAAGGTGAATATAAGGGTGTATTGGAAGCAAGCCAAGATGTAACAGAAATAAGATCCCTCGAAGGACAACAAAGGTTGCTCAACTGGGAAGATTAAATAATCAATAAGCCCTATAAACTAGCAATTGCAACTAGTATAGAAAGATCTACTATTCACCCAATGGGTGAAAGAAAATTCATACTATTTTATGTTTTTTGACTCTCATAATAGGCTCCTCTTAATATAATAATAAATATTATATTAAGAGGAGCCTATTATAATTAACAAACTTGATTTTAATGTGAAGAATCTAACTTCAAATGTAGAACTATTTTTACTCCTTGAAGAAGCAAGAATCAATGGTATTTTTCAATCTGATTGAAAATGATTTCATCTTTGATAACCAATCCAGCAATAGAATCAAAATGAACCACATAATGACAATGCTCTGTGGACATTTTATTGGAATAGACAAATTAGAACGCCTAAAGCTACTTCAAAATGATCCTTTGATTAAAGAATTTGACATATCAGTAAAAATGCCTAGTACCGTTTCAAGATTTCTCTGCAATTTTACATATAAAACAACACAAATGTTCCGAGAACTCAATTTCAAAGTGTTTAAAAAGCTACTTTCTAAAAGTGGACTGAATTCAATTAAAATAGATATTGATAGTAGTGTTTTTTAATCTCCTTTTCACCTATTAATCATTTATAATTACACCTTTTTGCTTTAACTTTTTCCGTAATAATTCAATTAAATTGATCCTGTTTTTCTTACCAGTATATTATAATCCGTAAAATATGGAACTTTCTTAGAGAATAATGCGTCTTACTTGAGTAAGTTAAAAACCAACACAAAATGAGGAGAATTTGATGAAAAAAATACTGGTACTAATATTAACAATTGGCATGCTCTTTAGCATGAATTCATTTGCAGACTTTGGCATTATGCCTATAGGTATCATCATTTCAGATGAGACAGAATTAATAATCAATGAAGAGAAGATCATCTTCTCGGATTATGCCGTAGAACCTTATGATAAAGGTGACGTAAAAATGTTACCACTACGAGCAATATCTGAAAGTTTAGGTTTT
>DAOUQP010000146.1 GCA_030625575.1 Eubacteriales bacterium
TACGAAGTCGACAATGGATATAATGAAATTGAATATACCGAAACAGATCATTATATAATTACAAAGGAATTTTTGAACAATACATCTAAAATGATGGATATTCTATTGAAAGAGGAGAATGATTGTGAAATTGGATAGTATACATCAAAAAACATTTAAGTTACGGTGCCTATCCAATATTATATTAAGGAAATAAAAATATAGTTTCAAGTTTTGAGCAAATTTATTTACTCTTTTTTATTTGCTTTTAAAAGCGTGTATGGGTATATATTGCAACATAATACCATCTAAATTCAATAATATCATTGTGTTGATATTATTAAATTTCAATGATATGGAGGTATTGAGCTGGTTTAAAAATTTGTAATAAAGTTAGAGGAATTATGGTTGTCAGTAATTGAATAGAACTGGTATCTTTATCTGCGACTCCCTAACTACACATGTGGAGACGGGGTTAAAACAACAACGCATAGACAGTTGATATTATTAGAGTTTAAGCTGTTTTCGAACTTCTTTATATCATAAATTATGATTACTGTTTTATTATGGTAAAATATTCTTGTTGTTGGTATAATATTGATATATTACAGATTAGAAATGTGATAAATAGTTCCTGATTATAAGAAATACAAGGAGTTGATATTATGAATAAAACTATTTCAATGTTATTAGTGTTTATAATTATTTTTGGTGGCTGTACACATATTATAGAAAACTCTACAAATTCTACTGACATACCCATTATATTTGAGGAAATGACATTTAGAAGAAATGATGATTATGGCCGCACATTCAAGATGATGTATGGTAAATCAAATGGCATTTGTATCGGATTTTTAAAAGACCTATACGAAAAAAGAAATGATAACTACTGCAAATCTAATAAAAGAAGACATAAAGTTATTGGTATCCACACTTGATATTGACGAAGCAGACGAAATTAAAATCTATGTCCTTGAAGAAACCATCGCTGGTGGTTCATATTCAAAAAATAACAATGTGTTTTGCTCTAAGGAAGATTTAATAAACGGTAACTATAGACTCGCATTAATTCAATCATACTTGAATCTAAGTGAACCTTGGATGATGTATGGGAACACGGTAAGGTTTTTGAGAAAGATGCAGATAATGCAAAGCTTAATGACTTTTATTCAAACAATGACGACATAAGCATGCTAGGATTATTTGGTGCACGTTTCTATGAAGAGTGGAATACCAAAGAGGAAATCAGTATTGCACAAGAGACTGCTATTTCGTTAACGGAATATGTCCTTGAGAACTATGATCTTGGTACTCTTATATACAATGTAACACCGCAGATAAAAAATGAATGGTTGAAATCGATAGGTGTTGATAGAGAATTTGAATATATCTATGAGGATATATTTAGTGGATTCACATTTACTCATTCAAAAGACTATCCTTTGATTATTACAATTCAAGATGCTTGTTATAACCTTATATATTTGAAAGATAGTTTAGAGACAACAAATGATATTGAGGAATTTATCTACAAAGATATAACTGGGCGAGAGTTCATACTGAACTATTTTGAGGAAAATGGCCCAGTGAATTTTGATATGGTAAATACCGATGTTTTTTATAGATACTATATTGGAGATTATTACGGAAGTCATTCCTCAGAACGAGGTGAAATAAAATTAGATAATCGCATTGATGTACATTTACATGAAGCGGTACATTCCATGATTAGACCAAACATTGATTGGACATTTGAAGGTATAGCAGAGTATTTAGATTTAATAGCATTTAAATATAATTATCGGCGAGAACATGTATTTAGTTTTTTTCAAAATATAGCAGATGGCAAAGAATATGAGGATATAGATAATGATATGCAGGTTTTCGATCATTATAAAAATCACGGTGGAAAATTTGAATCGCTGGAAGATATTGATATGCGTTTATATTGCGATGCAAGCGCTTATGTTAATCTATTTACTGATTGGGGTTTTCTTTCAGAAAGATTGCCAATATATCAAGTGAAGAACACTAATGAAACTGCTAGAGTGCCTGGCGATGAATTGACCTATATTCAAGCATGTTCGTTTATTGCGTTTCTAGTTGACAATTACTCATTTGATGAATTTTTAAGTTTTTGCAAAACTAGATCGAAATATGAAACTATATTTGATAAGACCTATGATGAGTTGAAATCAGATTGGATTAAGTACTTAGAGCGTTGAAGAACACTATGTTCAGACAAAAGTCTCTTGTCAAAATCAAAGTATATAGAGGTTTTTCTGGGAGGATAATGTATGAATGAAGTAAAAGAAGCAAATATTCGACAAAAAGAGTATTTAGATATGAATGAGTATTCTGAGGTTAAGGAATTAGAGAAACGATGCATTGAGTTTGATAAAACAAGTTTGAAACTTGAATTGGATTACAAGATGATGTGCGCCAAAGAATCTAACGATGTGAGTTCACAGAAAGTGAATGAATTTCTTTATTATGTTCAGGATCAATTAGTAGCCTATATAGGAATCAGTTGTTTTGGAGCATTGACATTAGAAGTCAACGGAATGGTTCATCCTGATTATAGGAGACGAGGGATATTCACAAGATTGTTTCAGAGTATAAAGGAAGAATGGATCAATCGAGGGAATCCAAGAATGCTTTTACTTTCAGATGGCAATTCATCTTCTGGGCAAGGATTCATCAATTCTTTAAAAACGACATATGAGCACACGGAATATGAGATGTATTATAAGAATAGAGTCGATATTGATAATTTAGTAATTAACGTTGTTCTTCGAAAAGCAACGAATGAAGATGCTGATGAAATAAAAAATCAAAACACGATCTATTTCAATGATGAGCAAAGCACGAACCATGATAATGAAGAAAATTTGATTTTACCTGAAGATGAAGAAAAAAGAGGCATGACAATTTTTCTAGCTGAAGTTGACAATGAGATTGTTGGAAAAGTGAATATACAAGTCAGTGATTCTATTGGAGGAATTTATGGTTTGGGAGTGATTCCTATTCATCGTAGAAAAGGTTATGGAAGGCAGATC
This sequence comes from Eubacteriales bacterium, assembly GCA_030625575.1. Lineage (GTDB taxonomy): Bacteria > Bacillota > Clostridia > Peptostreptococcales > Acidaminobacteraceae > DAOURC01. Next base: position 3,042 of record DAOUQP010000146.1, read on the forward strand.
TTAATTGAAGCAATTAAAAAACTACAAGAAAAATCATGTAAGGAAATTATGCTTCAAGTATCAGCACAAAACAAGCATGCTCTAAATCTATATCTATCTTGTGGATTTGTTGAAGTCTCAATGATGAAGTATTATCAGATGGATACTAACTGATTTTAAATAATTTGAAATAAAAAATGGTACTACAAAAATGTATAAATTCCTGCGTTTTCATTCCGGAATATTTCTACATTTTCATGGTAACATTTACACTTTATCATAGTGTTACACTTTTATTATGCAATAAATACAACGATCACAATCTTATTATCTATTCCAGCACTGAGTATAATGCTTATAAGTGTTGGTTATTGATCAGAATTTATAGAAGAGAAAAAAATATAGTATTAAAAGAAAATTAAAGACTTAAAAATGAAAAAACGAGGTTAATATCATGAAATATAAAATAGAATTAATCAGAAAAAAAGAATTGCAAGTTTCTAAATGGTCAGGTGGAACAACTACACAACTTGCAATATATCCAAAGGATGCAGTTTACAGTGAGCGTAACTTCAGATGGCGATTAAGCTCGGCAAAAGTTGAGGTAATGGAATCTACATTTACTCAACTTCCAAATATCAATAGGATTATTATGATTATTGAAGGTGAATTGAAATTAGAGCATGAAGGACAACATAAATGCATTTTAAAACCATTTGATCAAGATAGATTCAGTGGCGGATGGACAACCAAAAGTTTTGGAAAAGTGACAGATTTCAATTTGATGATGGATGAAAATTGTGAGGGTGAGTTAGAAGCTATGCATCTTGACAAAGGACAATCTACTGAGATTTCTTTTTATAATAAGAAAGATTTTTCTAATAATGTTCAGGCTCTATATTGTGTTGATGGAGAAATAGATATTAAAATCAATGTAGATGAAATAAAATTACATCAAGGGGATATAATTTTATTGGAATCAAATGTTGATATTGAAAAGGTAGAAATTAATAATACAAAAGATAGCAGGGTAGATTTAATTAGAGCAAATATATACTTTTAATAAGCAAGAAGTGTATGGTGAAAATACAAGAAAATTTTTTAAAGCTTATGTGATGCTAGAAAAACATCTTAAAAAACAAGGGATAGGGATACGTCTTAATATGATGTTAGACATTATCCCTGTTCCTCGGTCTGTTTTTGAAGAAGAATAATATATTAGTAACGTTAGATTAATCTAATTTAGATTTGTTTAAATGTAGAATAAGGAAGAACTTATTAATGAGGAATTGAAAGATAAGAAAATTAGATTGATAGAAAGTAAAAATATGAACTCGAAAATGTTATGTAGACAGTATGGTAAAAATCAAGGAGAATTAAATGGATTATAAGGAGATATTTATAAAAGCATATGAATATATGGATGTTGATTTGATAGATGGCGATTGCGGTAAATTATGCGGATATCATTGCTGCAGATCGAGAAATGAAAATGGTAAGGTC
>DAOUQP010000101.1 GCA_030625575.1 Eubacteriales bacterium
GATCCAGACACAGTATCCACTTCTAGACTTTGTCCCTCGATAATCTGAGAAGGTATCGATTCGAAAGCGGGTAAAAAATAACTTTCCCTTTGTTCGTTATGTTCAATTATCTCAATCGAATCTATTGAATTATCATGAACGACAACAGAAACAGTCAATCCAGGGCAATAACCTGTAGCTTCGCCGATGTAAACTCCATCATTGTAAACATTCGAACTCATATCTTTAATCATTTCTTGATATACTATTTCGTGATCTCCATTTAACTCTATCACTAGCGCATCCATTCCCACCAAGCCACCTACTTCGATGATGTGAACGGGAATCATAATCAATATCATTAAAGTCAACGCTCTATGAATACTTAGCCATGATGAACCCTTATTGAATTTTTTTCTCAAATAATAAGTGATTCCCATCAAAATACTCATAACGACTATCAATGTCCCGAAATTCAAACTCAACAGTTTATAACTTGAAAGTATTCCATGAACAGATGCAATCACGACAAAAGAAATACCTGTCCATTTATGGTATTTCCTGAGCATTCTATTTAGGCGATATGCATCGTGCCCTTTTTTTATTCTGTGCTTTTTTATATACAAGCGCATCAGCCAGATGATGGATAACACTCCAACGAGCCCAACGCTGATCCATGCCAATACTACATTTATCAATAAAATCATAAACTTCTCCTTATGTCATTTCTTTTATTTTATCTTATAATCCGAAGTTTACAACTGTGTGACAAGTATAATATTTGATTATATTTCTACAATTCAACTCTTTCACCTTCGACCATATAATATGCTCTCTCGCAAATATTCGTAGCATGGTCTGCTATTCTCTCCAAATTCATACCGATTAATAGAAGTGAAAAAATTTGATCCTTATATTCTTTGTTGTCATTGAACAATTCTATTAACTCACTATAAATTTCTTCATACAATTTATCTACTTCATCATCTCTTTTTATTGTTTCAATCGACAATTCAATATTTCCGTCGATATACATATTTATACAATCATGAACCATTTCAATAGCTATCTTCGCCATTTTAGGAATATCAATCAACGGCTTGATCAATTCTTGTTCCCCTATCAGTTTAACAATTTCCGCAATATTTTCAGAATGATCGCCAATTCTTTCAAGATCCGATATGATTTTTTGCATAGTAAAGATCTTTCTCAAATCACTCCCTAGAGGATTTTGTGTCGCTATCAATTCAATACACAAATCTTCAATATTTTCTTCATACGAGTCTATCAACTCATCATTATCAATTACTTTGTCCGCTAAATCCAAATCTTGATTTATTAAAGCTTTCATTGCCATATTGATATTCTCTTCCACTAAACTGCACATTATAAGCAACATTTCATGTGCCTCTTCAAGTTTATCATCTAATAAATTTCTCACATCAAGCCTCCTAGCCAAATCTTCCTGTAATATAATCTTCAGTTTTCTTTTTTTGAGGATTTGAAAACAATTTCGTTGTATCTGAATACTCTATTATCTCTCCCATTAGAAAAAATGCGGTTTTATCTGAAATTCTACCAGCTTGTTGCATCGAATGGGTAACTATTATTATAGAATATTTTTTTTTAAGCTCGTTTATCAACTCTTCAATTTTCAGTGTAGCAATCGGATCGAGCGAAGCCGTAGGTTCATCCATAAGTATTATCTCAGGTTCCACCGCCAACGCCCTGGCGATACAAAGTCTCTGCTGCTGCCCTCCCGATAAACCCATTGCGCTTTTATCCAGCCTGTTTTTAACTTCATCCCAAAGTGCTGCTTTTTTTAAATTTTCTTCTACTATTTTATCTAGTATGGCTTTATTTTTTACTCCATGAGCTTTGGGTCCATAAGCGACATTCTCATATATACTCATTGGAAATGGATTTGGTTTTTGAAAAACCATGCCGACTCGCTTTCGTAAATCCAATAAGTTGATTTCTTTATAAATATCGACTCCATCTAAAATAACATCGCCTTTAACAATTGTATTTTCGATCAAGTCGTTCATACGATTCAACGTCCTTAAAAAAGTGGATTTACCACATCCTGAAGGACCAATCAATGCAGTGACTTTATTTCTCTCTATTTCTATATTTATATCCTCCAATGCTTGAAAATCTCCATAAAAAAGATTCAAATTATCAATTTCTATAACATTTCGACTTTCCATGATTCACCTCAACTTTCCTGATTTCTAGATAATATTTTTGCCATAATATTCAATATCAGTGTAAGCAATAAAAGTATTGTAGCTGTTGCGTACGCTTCTTCGAAAGAAATTCCCTCTTTTGCCAATAAATACATATGTACAGAAAGTGTTCTTCCTGATTCCAATATTCCCCTTGCAATCCTTGGAACCATTCCAGCGGTTAGATAAATTGCAGCAGTTTCCCCGCTGATCCTACCCATGCCCAATATGATTCCAGTCAATATTCCAGATTGTGCAGATGGAAGTACCACTTTCATGATAGTTCTTATTTTTGATGCTCCCAAACTCAAACTTCCTTCTCTATATTCTTTGGGAACACTAATCAATGCTTCTTCAGTTGTTCTAATGATAGTCGGTAAAATCATAATACTTAAAGTTAAAGTACCAGATAAAATCGACCAGTTGAAATTCAAAATAGTGACAAAAAACACCATTCCAAACAATCCATATATAATCGATGGAATACCTGCAAGCAATTCAACAGAAAATCTTATGACATTGACAACTCTTCCGTTTTTGGCATATTCAACTAAATATATAGCTGTTGAAATTCCAATGGGAACTGCAATTATTATAGTTATCCCTATCACCATCAATGTATTTATAATCATTGGAAAAATCCCAGTTTCTTCACCTGAATAATTAGAAAATATGAATTGTAAATTTAAATGCGGCATTCCATTCATGACAATAAATATAAATATCCAAAACAATATACCCATCGTAATCAAAGCAGATGAAATAATTAAACCATATATTATTTTTTCTTTAGAATTTCTTAATAACAGTTTAATCACCCACCTTTCTTATAAATAAATTAAGACCGAGATTCAGTATTATAATGAAAACAAAAAGTACAACACCTGTCGCAAACAAAGCTTCTTGATGAAGTCCAAATGCATACCCCATTTCAATGGCGATATTTGCTGTCATGCTTCTAAAACGGTCAAATATCGAATTAGGTATCTGCGGAGAATTACCGGCTACCAAAATCACCGCCATTGTCTCTCCAATTGCTCTGCCTAGTCCTAAAACAACTGCTGTCAACACACCAGATTTCGCCGCCGGCAATACAACGCCAAATATAGTTTGAATTTTAGATGCTCCCAGCGCTAAAGAGTTTTCTCTATACTCTTTTGGAACAGCTCTTAATGATGCATCGGAAATATTGATAATAGTAGGTAAAATCATAATTCCTAAAATAATCATTGCTGCCAATAAACTATTCCCTCCATTATCAAAACCTTTATCAATCAATGGAATGATAACAATCAATCCAAAGAAACCATAAATCACCGAAGGTATTCCGGCCAATAATTCAACCATGGGAATGATAATTCTTCTGATTTTTTTTGTTGCTATTTCAGATATATATACGGCAGTTAAAATACCTATCGGCACGCCAATAAGCAGCGCACCGATGGTTGCGTAAATCGATCCTAAAATCATCGGTAAAATACCGAAATCATTTGAACTTGGTCTCCATAATTTGCCGAAAACAAAATCCATTAGTCCTATTTCCAATATCGCTGGAACGCCTTTTGCAAATACAAACACTATTATAACAATCAAACTCATTATTGAGATCAATGCACTCAAGAAGAAAATTTTGCTGAATATATTTTCTGCCATTCTGTTTTTAGATATTAATTTTTTCTTCAATGTTTCATTTTCAATATTCATTTCCAAAATTTCTCCTTATAAAAATAAGTTATTTAACTGTTATTAGTTTTTCCGCAACAATGCTTTGTCCTTCATCACTTAATATATACTCGATAAAATCATTCGCCAGATTCGTAATCGCATCATTAGTCAGTAAAAGAAACGGTCTGGAAATTTCATATGTTCCATTTTCTATATTTCCAACTAATGGCTTTACATCATTTATGCTTAGCGTTTTAACGCTCTCATCCAAATATGAAAATGATAAATAGCCGATTGCATTTTCTTTGCTTGCAATATTCGCTTTTACTGCTCCATTACCATCGGCAATCAATGCATCTTCAACCAACGTACTATATTTATTTCCATCTGCATCTTTCGCTACTAAACCAACTAAACCTTCAAATGCCCCTCTAGTTCCAGAACCATCTTCCCTGCTTACCACTATGATCTCTTCATCTTTTCCGCCGATTTCACTCCAATTTGTAATCGTTCCTTCAAAGACGTCTTTAACTTGATCCGTTGTCAACTTAGCCGTCGCATTGCTTGGATGTACCGATACCGCAATCCCATCATATGCAATTATCGTTTCAGTCAAACCCCACTGTTTCTCTTCTTCTTTTAAATTCCTAGACGACATTCCAACATCTGCACTTTTATCATATGCAGCTTTTACTCCAGCAGACGAACCAATACCTTGAACATCGATTTTAACCCCATCATTTTTAGCCATATAAGCATCAGCTAACTTTGTCACAACCGGTGTTACAGATGTCGATCCCACTATGCTTAAATACTCTTCCCCTGTTTGATTATCTGCCGCTTTATCACAACCTGCAAATAATCCTACAGTTAAAATTCCTACTAAAAACACACTTGCTACTTTTTTATTTATCATTTTCATTATTGATTTCTCCCTTCAAATTTATATTTCATAGAAAGTTTAACAAAAAAAAACAGCCAGTGTGTTTACTGACTGTTAACGTATTGTTAAATCCATGTTAAATCGGTATCTTTACAATAAATTTCGTACCGATCTTTTCTTTGCTCTCCACTTCAATTGAACCATTTAGATTTATCAAAGCATGTTTAACAATGGCAAGACCTAACCCGGTGCCTCCAACCATTTTAGATCTAGATTTGTCGACTCGATAAAATCTCTCAAATAACCTATCGAGATATTCTTCTTTTATCCCAATCCCCGTATCCTCGATTATCATATATATTTTTTCTTTTTCTTGATATGCTTCAATAATTATTTTTCCGTTTTCTTTATTGTATTTTATGGCATTATCTATAAGATTGATTAGAATTTGTTTGAACCAAGTTACATTTCCATCAATAATCAAATCCTTATCAATATTGATATTAGTGCTGATATCGATATTTGCATTTTTAATCTTCATCGACATCATATCTATTACTTCATATAAAGATTTTAACACTTCTACTTTCTCAATATGTACATTATTAGTATTTTCAATATCTGATAAAATCAAAATATCTTCAATCAAATTGTTTAATCTTGTGGTTTCCATTCCGATGATATCTAAGAATTTCTCCCTTGTAGTTTCATCTTCAATATTTCCAGATTGCAATGTTTCAACAAATCCTCTTATTGAAGTCAATGGGGTTCTTAGTTCATGAGAAACATTGGCCACAAAATCTTTTCTCATGTTTTCAAGTTTTTTTATTTCAGTTATATCTTGGATCAATATCATAGCTCCAATTTTTTCAGTGGTTATTTCGGTACTATATATCGGATTTATATTTACAGTATAATATCTATCCTCAAATATGATTTCTTTTGAAATGCGCCGACTGAATTTGTTCTCGAAATAATTCTCTATCGCACTATAGATTTCGTGATTTCTGAATATTTCAATTATTTTTTTGCCGACAGATTCATTTTCACTCATATGAAATATATTTTGTGCTTCTGGATTTATAAATAGTACTTTCTTTTCATTGCTTACTGCAATGATTCCGTTGATCATACTATCCAAAGTGGCAGTCAATCTACTGTTGACAGTATTTATTTCATTTAATTTCATCTCGAGTTCACTGCTCATATAGTTGAAATTATCAGCCAATATTCTGAATTCGTCTTCTGAATTCATATAGATTTTTTCACTAAAATTTCCTTTTGAAATTCTCTTTGTAGCACCAATCAATTTATTAAGCGGACTTGTTAAATAATTACTGAATCGTAGTCCAATACCCAAAGCAAACAATATACCCACAATCGATGCAAGCATATAATTGTATAAAAGTTCATTGTTGAATATTTCTATTTCAACCATAGGTTTAGATACTCTTATTATCAATGTCTCTTCTTCATATTCAATCGGATATGCGATATATAAAAAATCCAACCCTAATGTATCGCTGTATCTAGTAGCTGTTCCCACTTCTCCTTTATATGCTTGAACTACTTCGGGACGATTTTTATGATTATCCAATTTTTCGATATCAGCATCAGAATCTCCGATTACGACTCCATTTTTATCAATAAAGGTAACTCTGGATTCAATCAACTTCGATACCTTTATTGAATCATTTTGAAAATCAAAACTTTCATTATTTTCTATACTATCGGCAATTAGTTTTGCATAGTCTATCATTGAATGCTGCAAATTATTTTTATACTCGATTTTTGTATAATTGATAGATATCATTCCTGTAATAACCACTCCGACAAGAAATAATATCGTGAAAATTATAAGTATCTTTTTTTTCATAAGTCCTCCCGAATCTAGACGTTTTACTTGATTATATATCCTATTCCCCTTACAGTATGAATTATGCTATTTTCTTTATCTGTATCAAGTTTACTCCTCAAATGTCTTATATGCACATCGACAGTCCTAGTCTCGCCATAATAATCATATCCCCAGACTTCATCTAGAAGTTGATCTCTGGTCATAGCTTTACCTCTATTCTCCAGTAACAACTTCAATACTTCGAATTCTTTCAAAGATAATGAAATTATCTTTCCATCTTTTAAAACTTCATATTTTTCTAAATCTATAATAAAATTTTTATATTCAATTACTTTCTTGGTAAATTTATCGATTTCCCTGTCACTTCTTCTTAAATGAGCTTTTACTCTTGAAACCAATTCATTTACAGAAAACGGTTTAGTTATATAATCATCTGCTCCTATTTCAAAACCTACTATTTTATCCAATTCCGAAGTTTTGGCGGTAACTATGATCACAGGAATGTTTTTGATTTTATCATCGTTCCTCAATTGATTTAAAACTCCTAATCCGTCCAATTCAGACATCATGATATCTAAAAGAATCAAGTCAGGCATAAAATCATATGTTTTCATTAATCCTTCTTTACCATGATAGGCGACATCCACTATATAATTATTAGCTTCCAAGTTGAATTTTATCAGTTCTACAATATTTACATCATCTTCTATAACAAGAATTTTTTTATTCATAAGACCCTCCCGATTAAACAGACTTTGATTATATTAATCATTATAGCATTTCTGATATTTAAAAAGCTCCCATCTTATGATGAGAGCTTCAATATTATCTTTCTGATTTCCAAAACTTCGGTGAAAACAATGCAATCACTGTGAACAGTTCCAACCTGCCCGCAAGCATGAAAAATGATAATAGCCACTTGCTGAAAACACTGAAACCGCTATAAGTATTGGTGGCACCTACTGCGCCAAATCCCGGTCCTATATTTCCAAGCGTTGCAGCAACCGCACTTGACGAGCTTATCAGATCTAGTCCTTCAAGAGATATCACC
>DAOUQP010000096.1 GCA_030625575.1 Eubacteriales bacterium
CTTAGCGAATAAATCAGTTGTACCAATTAAGTAACTATCAGCTGGCTTATCTACTAGATATGCAATAGCCGCATCCGCAACAGCAGTAGTCTCGCCTTTATCTGCTACTGTAGGTTCCTCAACTGTTTTTTCAATAACTTCTTTTTCTGGAGCTGGTTCTACTTCACTTGCACAACCAACGCTGAAAAGCATTACAAGAACTAAAAGAAATGATAAAATTCTGTACTTTTTCATATAAACCTCCTATTGACCTTAAGAATTATCTTGCTGATTAGAAATTACAGGTGCTCCTTCTGGCATTTGAACTGGTAAAGCTTCGTCGCTAGACCATTCTAAATATGCACCGTCATATAATTTTACATTTTCATACCCTGCATTAAACATAGCTAAAAATGTTTGAGCCCCTCTAACCGAGCTTTTACAAAACATAATCGCTTCATCGTCTTTATCAATGCCGTTTTCTTTGTATAAAATATTAATTTGTTGCATCGGTTTGAAAGTTCCATCGTAGAAAAGATTCTTATCAAATGGAATCAACACAGATGAAGGTATTGTGCCTGCATCATACTCATCTTGAGATCTAACATCAATAAGATAAGTGTCCGCATCTGGATAATTCAACTGATCGATTACATCATCGATCGTAGCCAGATACTTTGTATTAAGTTCTGTAGCAGTGTAATTAGTAGCAGCAACCACTGGAACATCTGTACCAATAGCAGCACCAGCTTCTATTAGAGCTTCTAATCCACCGCTCACCACCTTGATATTTTCATGTCCATAAATCAACATTGTCCAAAATAATCTTCCTGCATCCATAGTTTTGTTGTTATCGTAAATAATAACCATTGAATCGTTAGCGATTCCAGTATTTATCATTACTTCTTCAAAAGCATCTTTGCTAATGACAGAATTCAATACTGGCTCATAAGTTGTAATCATGCCTCTAGTAATCGACGCCGCGCCCAATACATGTTTTTCACCATATGCATCTGGATTGTTTTGAGCATCTATTAGGATAGCTCCATTTTCAACCTCAATTAATGCATCTTCAGCTAAAACTATGTATTCGCCCAAATTATTGTCTATACTAGCAGTACATCCGACAAACGCTAAAGTAAGAGTTAAAATCAACGATAAAACTATTAGTAATTTCCTCATTAGCATCACTCCATAAATATATTTCGAAAAGATTGTTAATATTTAATCAATTAACAATTTCATTATACTCTTATTTGCAAATTTTTGTTATTACATTTTCTTATGTTAGTTAATTTTTTATCATAGTGCAATTCCATAAAACTATAAATCACTTGTGATATACTTATTTATATGCTATAAGAAAAACTTATACTACTGTTTAAGGAGATCTGCAATGAATAACAAATATAAATATTCCATCGCTTTAGTATTAATAATCTACGGTTTGATAAGCTTTTCAAGCCTTACATCATTCCCATTTGTTCATTCCGACGAGACATGGCTTGCAGGACTTTCCAATACTATAATTACAGATGGAACCATCGACACAACAGAATCATTTTTTGATTTGTATCCGCGAAACCCACATGCTGTTAAAGTGCTATTCAATTTCATCCAAATATCTTTTATACAAGTATTTGGATTGAGTATTGCAAGTATACGGTTAGTTTCTCTGATTTTTTCATTGATATCATCTTATATATTCAACAATATTGTTTATTCTTTAACGAAATCGAAATCAATTGCATTTTTCTCAATGTTACTATTTATCACCAATGTTCAATTTGTCTATATGTCACACTTTGCGAGACAAGAATCCATACTATTGTTTCTTTTACTATTGAATATCGCTTATCTTTATAAATCAAAAAAACCACTCCCGCTCGTTTCGGGATTGATTACATCAGTAGGTATCGGCATTCATCCAAATAGTTTTATAATCTTTTTACCTATACTCGCTTATTGGATATTAGGCAAAAAAATTAAAGACATAGTCATTTATATTTTGACTCTATCTTTTTCGGCATTATTGTTTATTCTATGGAGCTTCAGTTTAGATCCAAACTTTATTCACAATTATTTGAATTACGGCGATGAACTCGGAGTTAAAATGACTCTTTTAGATAAAATACATCAGATTAAATACTTTTATCTGAAACTCTATCATGGTGTATCAGGGACATACTATACTCCAGATATAAAGGCTATATTTTATATCTCAATACTTACCATAATATCCACACTATATTTAATCTATAAAAAGAGAGTTAAACCCAATATTCTAATCTATTTCATAGCTATAAACATCGGTTACATCTTAATAGGAAGATACAATCAGACAAGCATCATCTTTATTATTCCTTTTATACTACTTATGATTTCTGAAATACTTTTGAATATCAACAAAGAATATTTAAGAAACATAATCATAGTTTTTATTTTATCGATTATCAGCATAAACACATTTGTTAATATAAATAATCATTATTACTCCGAAACTTATGATGAGTATCTAACTAATTTAGAACTATATATACCTGAAAATGCAATTGTCCTTGGAAATCTCAATACTCTTTTTGCTTTTGATACAAACAAGTTTTATGATTATAGAAATCTTGGTTATTTGCCAGAAGATGAGACTTTTTCAGATTATATATATGAAAGAAATATCGAATATATAATCTATCCAGATGAGATGGACTTTATTTACAACACGCGTCCTTTATGGAACGGACTCTATGGCAACGTATATCCCTATTACGAGGATATGAAGAATTTCTTCGATAATGGTTGCACGGTTATCGGCAATTTCAATAGTCCTATCTACGGAATGAGAATTGTTAGATACATAGAGGACAAAGAATATAATATTACTGTATATAAAGTAAAATGACACAGAACTCTGTGTCATTTACTTCTTTTTGCAATATATACTTTCCCTTTGATTCTTTTAGTTCTGAAAGCTTTTATAACTAATCCTTCTTTTCCGTTTAATATATCGATTTTCGTTATTTTATCTAGAATGCTTATTTTCCCGACATCTTCTCTATCCACTCCAGCAATACTACTGATCGTCGTTAAGAAATCGCTCGATTTCAATCTGGAATTCAATCTGCCGGCTTTAATTTCGATAGTTGCCTTTGCACCCTTATTTATTTTATCCTTATATCTTTGTTTTTTATTAGTAGCTTTAATCGGCGCTTTGATTCTTCTCTCGATATATCCACCTTTTAAAGGTATTTCGTATCCGACAAACTTTTCAATTTCCCTAAATCTATCCAGTTCTCTTGGACTAACAAAAGAAATCGCTATACCGTTTTTGCCCACTCTACCGGTTCTACCAATTCTATGAACATAATTTTCCTTTTCAAAAGGAATATAATAATTTATTACATGGGTTATATCCAAGACATGGATTCCCCTGGCATTTACATCCGTAGTAATAAGAATATTGTACTTTCCTCTTTTAAAGTCATTGAGAGTTTCAATCCTTATTTTTTGATCCATTCCCCCGTGAATTGAACATATACCTTTGTCCCATTTATGCATTATAGTATATAGAGATTCAACCTCGGCTCTTGTGTTGCAAAACACAATTGCTTTTCTCGGGTTTTCTCTTTTTAGCATCTTCTTTAAGAAATCCACTCTTTTTAGTGGCTCCATAGCATAATAAATCTGCTCGATTTTATCTAACGTCTTATTTTCTGATTCGATTTCAATTCTTACTGGACTCTTTTGATATTTACCCGCTAAATACTCGACCTTGTCGGATATCGTAGCTGAAAAAAGAAGCACCTGAAAATTAGTGTTTATTTTCCTGAGTATTGTTGCAATTTGTTCATCAAAGCCCATAATCAACATTTCATCGGCTTCATCGATAACAACGCATTTGATCTCATCCGTTTTAATGTTTCTTTTCAACAAGTGATCCATCAATCTTCCGGGAGCAGCGACAATAACGTGTGGATTTGATTTCAATTCACGTTTTTGCTCTACCATGGATTCTTTTCCATATATAGCAATAGACTTCAAACCATAGTATTTTCCAATTGAATCAAATTCATCTTTTACCTGAATCGCCAACTCTCTTGTTGGAGTTAAAACAATCACTTGAGGAGCATTGATACTCTTGTCGATTTTCTCAATCAACGGTATGGCAAATGCCGCCGTCTTACCGGAACCAGTTTGAGATTGTACTATTAAATCTTTCCCTTCCATTATCAGAGGAAAGACTTTCTCTTGAACTTCAAGAGGTTTTATAAATCCTAAGTCACTTAATGCATGCTTAATTTCATTTTTTATTTCATATTCTTTAAATTTCATAACTCTACCTTTCTAAAAAAAAACTCAACCAAAAGTATAACACAGAATTACAAAAAAAGCACTTATTTAATATTTTTTATAAGTTCGCCAACAAACATCTGATAATTTGCCGCCATTTGATCTCTAGGCCTCATAATAGGATTTTCAATCTCAATTATTTCACTTTCATTTAAAATCCAAATTCTATTCCCGAGTAAAACAGCTTCAGATACATCATGAGTGACAAACACAATGGTTATATTGTATTCTTTCCAGAGAAACAGCACTAACCGCTGCAAGTTCTGCCGAGTTCCGACATCTAAACTCCCAAACGGTTCATCCATAAGGAGAACTTGAGGTTTCGTTATTATACTTCTTCCAATGGCAACTCTTTGCTTCATTCCACCAGACAACTGATGGGGATAAAGATTTTCAACAGATTTCAAATCTAATTCATCTAATAACTTCTCTATATCAAGTCCATTTGAATTTGTATGAATTAATGGAAATTCAATGTTTTCTCTAACTGTTTTCCACGGTAAAAGTTGATCGAAAGTCTGAAAAACTATGATTCTATTTCTATCAGGTTTTTTTACACTTTTTTCGTTGAAGATAACTTCTCCATCATCAACCTTCTCAAAAGAACCGATAATGCTAAGAAGCGTACTTTTGCCTATGCCCGATTTTCCGACAATAGTTATAAACTCACCAGAATCGATTTCGAGATTTATATTTTCAAACAATATCTTGTTTTCATATTTTTTAGAAATATTCTTTAAAACAATACTCATGATTTCAATCCCCATTTCTCAATGGTTATTTTTTCTAGCTTATTGAAAACAAATCTCTCAAGTATAATCCCTATTATTATAATCACTACTAAACCTGCAAATATTCCGGTTGTATCTAAAAACACTCTCTTTTTTACAAGATACCAACCGAGACCACCTGTAGCACCGATTACACCAAAAAACATCTCAGCGCTTATCACAGCTCTAAAGGCTCTAGCCCATCCAGTCTTGATTCCAGAAATAAAACTCGGCATGATTCCAGGGAAATATATATACCAAAATTTCCTTAGCAATCCCATTTCATAATTATCTCCAACCATTGACAACGTCTTGGGAAAAGTCTCTAATGCTAAAAACAGATTTGTTATAATCGGCCAAAGAACCGAGTGAATAACCAATGCAAATATCGCTTTATAACCCACTCCAAACCATATAATCAATATCGGCAATATAGCTATCCCCGGTAATGGATGCAAAATACTGTTTAGAAATTTAAAAAAATCCATTACCCACTTATATTTAATAGAAAAAAGAGAAATACTCAATGCTAATATTGTACTGATACCCAGACCAATAAAAATTGCAACAATCGAGTAAAAGGCGTAAAGCCACAGTTTGCCTTCTATTAGCTCATACCATAGTTTTTCAGCTATGACTAAACTAGTTGGCATTAGCTGATCATTTCCAACAACTCTTGATATCAATTCCCAAGATAATATCAAGAGCAAAATATAAATGAATTTTCTATTGTTCATTCAAAACATCTTCTTCTAAAATTTCAGTTTCGATATAATCATTTCTAAGCATGAATCCTGAGAACTTTTCAATTCCCAATATTTCATTGTTAAAATCCATACCATCCCATGTTAAATACGATAATGTTGTTTCTTCATCTAATCCATAGATTGGAGCTAAAATTTCAGCAGCTTTACCAGGGTCATTGATAATCATTTCTACAGCCTCGTCAACGCCCTTGTTGATTCCGTCAATTGCTTCCTGATTGTTGAATTTATCTCTTACCACTCCAACAATAAAAGTAAATTCCCCACCAAATGCTTCATTTCCATCAACTAAAAAATCAACATTATCTTCTTTTAATTCTTCAAATATATAAGGTGGTGAAGTAAAATGTGCCGCTACTTCGCTATTAGATAACAAAGCCAACTGTCCATCAGGATGTGATATTGTCAGTAAATAATCATCTAGTGAATTAGCAGTTCCTGTTTCTCTCTCTAAATACATAGCTAAAAGAATATGCTGAATGCTTCCAGGTTGAGGTAAGGCAATCTTATGTTTAATATCAATTTCTTCTAGCGAACTGATTTTATCTTTATTATAAGTCAGTCCCAAAGGCGCTTTTGAAAGCCCTCTGAATATTTTCCAGTTCATTCCTTTGTCATAACCTATCAAAAACGGCGGAATTCCCATAAATCCTATATCTAGATCAGAAGATAACATTCCCTCTCTAATCGTTGCAGTATTCATTATCTGCTTCCATTCGACAGTATAATCCGGTAGATGTTTTTCAATTAAATCTAATTCTTTGGCCAATTGCAGTGGTGCATAAGCCAATCCAAATTGCTGTGCAATTTTTACTGTTTTTTCTTCTGAATTTACACAACCTGATAATAAAACACTTAGTACTAATATTAAGACTACGATTTTCGTTTTCATTTTAACTCCCCCAAAATAATATTAAATTCTTTCCAAAACTTATCAATTTTACTATCTAATTCTTTTTCTGAATCAGCTACAATAATCCCATAGCCTATTCTACTAGTTGCATTTGTCATAACTCCTATACTATCTCCTTCTTTGATAAATAATTTGCCTGAGTGAATGGCAGAAATACTATCAAGTGGTGTAATTTTTTTTACTACACCTGGTTTTGAGAAAAGTAATAATATATAAATATATTTATTGATATCTAAATAATCTTTATCAATAAAATAATCATGACTGAAATCATTTAAACTTCTATCAATCAATAAATCTAGCAAAGATACTCCCGTAGCAATAGGAATATATTCATCCTCATAAGCTCCACCTAATCTAGCTGCTACTTCATTTAGTTTTATGCCTTCTTTTCCAATAAGCATTTGAAAATATATAGGTCCATTATCAATCTTGAATACCTTTACGATTTTTTCGGTGAGATCGACAATCTCATCTTTATATTCCTTAAAATGAATACTAGGATATCTATGACCTTTGCATATTCCAATATTCACATTCTCTGAAAATGTCTCCCTATCTGAAATTGATAAAATATATGTTTTACCCTCTTCTACCCAACCAGATACCGTTATTTCATCATTTGGATAATACTCTTCAAGTAAGATTTCATCTTCTTGGGTATATAAAAATGAATCACTGATATATTTTTTAATTTCTTTAAAATCATTAACTTTATAAATTCCCCTTTGCCCTTGTGAATCTAAAGGCTTCAGCACAGCAGGAAATTTTATAATTATTTCTGATTCTTCTATATCTTTTTTGATCAACTGATAATCGACATATGGAATATTGCTGCTTTTAAAAATTTCTTTCATTCTCTTTTTGTTTGTCATATTTAGAGACTGTTCATATGTTAGAAAACTTTTTATTCCCATTTTTCCACTCACATAACTGACAGTTTTAACCGGTTGATCCGTTCCTGCTGTTATTAGACAGTCAACCATTTCATTTTCAGCAACCTTTAAATTTCCATCTAAATCAAAAGTACTGACTAGATAATTTTTTCCGTTTATTCTCTTCCCAGGTGAATCTTTATAATAATCACAGATAACAACATCATGATTTTTTTCTTTTAATCGATTTATTAAATTTATCTGGCACTCCCCAGCTCCCAACATCAACACTTTCGACATCTAACTCTCCTCATCAATTTTATACAAAGGTTTTTTATTTTGAAGTGTTTTTATTTCTCCATAATAAATAATTATATTTAAATATAATCTAACTAGTTTTTTGAAATTATAATTTGAATTTCCATATTTTCTATGTAATTGCTCATTATAGATAGTTTTTAGTTTATCGCTCTCTATCATCATAAGCGCTGAAATATAGATAAAATGTTTC
>DAOUQP010000165.1 GCA_030625575.1 Eubacteriales bacterium
CTGTGATTGGCAAACTATCCGCACCGATCTCGAAATCCTCTGGAAGTAAATCAGTAACTAAAGCTTTGAAAGCCGGCTCTTGAAACGCGTAAAAAGTTGAACTGGTTGCAATTCCTAAATAAATTTGCCATAGTTGTATATCGCTCTTCAACATCATAAATAATATGAATAACAAACCAAGTGTTGCTCCCAAGTCTCCAATCAGCATCATTAAACGTCAGTCATAACGATCCGCTAAAATGCCACCAAAAGGTTTTAGAAGAAATGGTTGCATGAAAACACAAAGAAGTATAAGCGCATAACTTGAAGCCGTATGAGTCTGTTGATAAACATATACTCCTAAGGCAAAGATAGTGAGACCACTACCGATCATTGAGATGAATTCTCCAAACCAAATTTGGTGGAATCTGGAAGACTAATTTTTGGATTTATGATCAATATTTATTTTTAACATCTCTTTTCTAACAATAAACATTAATCGCCGGTAAAGTTTTTACCGTTCCATTTTGAATAGCCACTCTGATAGTTTTTGTTCTCTCTCAGTGCCATCTTTATTTTCTTTCTTTAATTTTCCAAGATTGTACTCACCCTCTATTTTGCCATCAATCATAAAGAGAACCCGTTCTGTTTTTGATGCCACCTTAGCATCATGCGTTACTAACATAATAGTCGTTCCTGACTCGTTTATGACTTTAAACATGTCCATTATTTCATTTGCAGATTTTGAATTTAAAGCGCCTGTAGGTTCATCTCCAAATATAATCTTTGGATTATTAATAAGCGATCTACAAATTGCAACTCTTTGAAGCTGACCACCTGAAGCCTGTGTTATGTCATTGTTTGCAAGTTCGGCAATACCTGTTTTTTCCATCAATTCAATTGCGAAGTGATTAATTTCTTTACGGCTCCTGTCTTTTGCCATATATGCCGATATAATAATATTATCAATTATATCGAAGTTTTTTAACAAATTTATCTGCTGAAAAACAAATCCCATTTCGTGCAGTCGTAATGTGGACATTTCCTTCTCTGATAATGTTGATAATTCAATACCCTTAAACACGACACTGCCAGCAGTCATTTTATCCATTCCGCTGACATTATAAAGTAATGTTGACTTACCGGAACCGGATGGTCCCATAACAGATATAAACTCACCTTCTTTTATCTGTAGATTCACATTGTTAAGTACATTATGTTCTTTTTTATTTACCACATATGTTTTGCATAAATCTTTAGTCTCTAATATATTATTCATAATGATTCCCCCGTTATTCTGCATTTATGTCAGACATATTGAGATTCTTCATAGATACAATACTTAGCAATGTTGCAATGGTTACTATGATGATCAATCCGACCGGGCATAGAATATACGCATGATAAGGATTGATAATAAACTCGATCTTTGGTGCCCCTACTATTGATAATATAGCACTGATCATACTCTGGCCTATAGTATTTGAAAAAACTGTTCCGAGGATAATGCCTGTATTTAATACAACTAATGCTCTTGTTATATACTGCAATTGGATATCTTTCAATGAAAAGCCAAGACTTTTCATAATAACTATTTGGGATGAATCTTTTGCAATCAGCATTTTTAAAAACAGTGATGTGATCAGCATCGCCACGAGAACTGCAATTATCACTGCCAGTAGTGTCAGAAGTTTCAACTGACTGGTTGTATTTTCAAATGTCTGATCCACATAGCCATCAATATTAGTTATTTTTGCCGGATAAAATGCTTCTGCATATTCATCAATTTTTTCATCAATATTTGTTTTAACATCTAAATTGACCATATACCACAACGCCGTTTCATGATTCGGTGCTATAGCCACTTTTGCCGTTTTACCACCATTAGTAATATCCTGGTAGATTCCACTCACCTGCATCATCTTTGTCTGATCATCTACTACCAATTGTATATGTTCACCAACACTTTTTTCAAGTTCTCCGGCTGCCAGATAGGAAAGAGCTATCTCGTTATCCCCTACTGGTGCGGTGCCCTCCAGGTATTTCAATGGGAAAACAGAAAAATTTCCGGTTCCAACAATAAGGCTTTCTTCATATCCATCTTTATTTATTATGTTGAACTTACATGTTATTGATGGTGAAAATTTCTCTACATCCGGATCATTTTCTATATAAGTGACCATATCCTCAAATCGTTCGACGATATTTTCTGTCTGCCGTAAATCAATAAGAATATCACTCTGCCCCATACCCATATAGGAAACAAACTCAGGAGACTCAATTGTGTTATGAAAATTTATGGGAACAATAATAATAAATGTACAGATGAAAAACACAAAGAACAGTAATGTGTATAATTTGAATCGCAGAAGAACATCCCTTAGCCCTATAAAGATATTAACATTAGAGGATCTGTTTTTATAAAGGGGGAGAAAACTATTTCTTGTATATGATTCACCTGTGTTCCCCAATCTGAGAGCTTCTACTGCTGTAATTCTGTTAAATCTTCTCAGTGTTAACATGCAAAAAAACAGCACAATAAAGAAAATAAGAGCTGTCGCCAAAAATGGAATTATTAATTGTACAATACTCTTTGGCGCAGAACCTATATAAAGCATAATATTCGCAGAGAATATCTTATTCAAAAACAATGAAAGTATATAACCAGATACACAAGCACCGGCTGCCATAGCAAAATACTTTGAAATATAGATTCTTTTTATATCAGGCTGTAAAATCCCTATAGCTTTCATTACCCCAATTTCCTTATAATCCTCTTCAATGGTTGCCAGAAGGGTAAACCTCAGACAGAGGAGTGCTACAATATTGAGTAAAAAACTGATAAATATAATTACAGCAGCAATAAGACCGTCAGTCAAAGCATTAAGAGTTTTTAGTAATTCATAGTCAATGGTCGGGCCTTTTTGAGGCAGGCCGGATAATCTATAGGAATTGCTGAACTCCCTTATTTTGCTTAGATCATATAATTGAAATCCAATCTGATATTCTATTACTCCAAAATTCTCTTTAAGTTTTTCAAAATCCGTATCACCTACAACAAAACGTTTTGAACTTATTATGGATGGATTCATCTGTACATCCCGAATAAAATTAACCACTTTAAATTCCAGTTGAGCTTTGTCATTTCTGATTATAAGTGCATCACCAATTTTCAGATTTTCTTTTTGCATGTAGTAGATAGGAACAGCTATTTCACCCTTTGAAACATTAATTACCTGGCTTTGTAAATCGAGTAAGAAATCAAAGAAATCATTCTGTTTTACAAATCCCATTTCCATTACACCATCTTCTTCTGCAGTAAGATTGTCCTTAAAATAAACACTAGATTCGTGAATGTTTATCGATTCAGCTGTTTGCTGAATTTTTACAAGTTCATTATTTTGAGTCCATTCATCGATATCAGTCTGATTAAATTCTCCTGAATGATACTGGACAAAATGTGGTACATTTGATTTTTCAAATAAATAATTTATTGAATTACTTAAATCAATAAACATATTAGAACCACTGGCAATAAGTATTGCAGAGAGCATGATAAAGATAAAAACCGCTACAGTTATTATCTTGTTCCTTAGAA
>DAOUQP010000149.1 GCA_030625575.1 Eubacteriales bacterium
TTTGCTAAAGTTTGATGACTATCGTCATTGATATCTTTGATATGTAAAAAATGATTCTCATGCCTTATAACATCATTCGGTAGACCCTCAATCGGCAATCCACCTGAATAGATTTGATTAATGGTTTCAGTTGTCAAGGAAATCTCTTGATACCCCTCATAAAGCTTATTTATATCCACTTTATCATTTTGATAATCTTGAACCCCTAGTCCCAAACTATCGGCTTTGATAGACATGGCTAAATCTTTTGAGACCAATATGGTACTTTGATTTTCTCTATCGTAAATATTTTTCAGATTCCAAACAATCGCCAAAATCTTGTTGTCGTTTTTAGTATGATCGAGAGCATCAGGCATTCCTCTAAAATCCATATGATTCATTTCAATCTTTAGTAACCCACCTTCCGGAAGAGGAACTCCAACATCTAAATTCTTATCTGATCTAAAACGATTGATAACTCTAAGTGCTTCCCTTGCGTGGTACCCTGTCATCCCTTTTGCTGTTTTCAACTTGTCGAGTTCTTCAATACAGATTAAAGGAATAATGACATTGTTATCTTCAAATTTGTAAATGAAATACGGATCATGAATCATAACATTAGTATCAATAATATAGTTTTTCTTCATAAAATGCCTCCTCGTTATGATTAATTTAATTGTATTATCTGTTTACCCACTAATTCAAAAGTAAAAACAAAAGGATTATGCAATTTTTGCATAACCCATAATTAATATAATAATTATTTTAGATATTTCATGGACAAATCCATATTGATCCCCGCTGATTCCTCCAATAATACTATGACTTAAACCCAAATATCAACTACTCATCATTTGAATTGAATAGCTCTCCTGATATTTGAATCTCGCCTATTCCTTCTATAAAATTACCATCAACATAATAATTAACAAAATCTACAGTTTCTAATTTTTCAAGAGTCCTAGAAATACATGATATCAATGAAATTAAAACATTACTGTTATTCTCTAGATCATATAAATGTTCATTAAAGTATAATTCAATCGATTTGCTTTCTGAATCGTAAATTACAGATTCAAGATTCAAGTTTTCAAATCCAATCTGCTTATACATGTCTTCTGGAAGATTCTTTTTGCTTAATAATGTCTGAACGAGTTCTTCCTCAATATTATCAGTTTTGAGAAAGACTTCTTTTTCGAAAAACATACCGTCAACATAATCAAAATACACTAGCGAGTACTCAGTACCAGTTTCATTCTGATTGACTTTTGATTCATCACACCCAAAAGAGCTAAAAATCATTACAACAATAATCAACAGATAAACAATCCTAGAAATTTTCATATTTAATACCCCCACATAAACTCTCTAATCGACTTCTTAGTTTTAAAGCTACATCAATAACTACATCTTTTTCTTCATCCATAAAAATAATTTGATTAACACCTGAAAAATTCTTAAAGATAGTTATGATAATACTTTGTCTAGTCTCATTATAATGATTTTCTGAAATATTCTCAATCTCTGAACTTAATATTATAGCAAAAACCAAAACTAAACTTAATATCTTTTTCATTTCTAATCTTCCATTAAACCTTAATTATATCTAAATTCCCTAAATATATTGTTTATTGAAGTATATGAATTCAGCCATTCCGGTATTTTGTATATTACGATATATGAAATAACAAATATATTGATTTTATATATCGTAAGGAAAATAATTCTTAAAATTATCAAATACATGTGGGAACTGACGATAATTCTAAAGTCAATTTTGTCTCAATGAAAGAAGAATAAAAAACCAAAAGGGTTATGCTATTTTTGCATAACCCATAATTAATATAATAATTATTTTAGATATTTCATGGACAAATCCATATTGATCCCCGCTGATTCCTCCAATAATTCGATAACTAAATTTTCTAAACAACCATATAAAAATGCTTAACATAGCAAAACATACAAACCCTTTATAAACTCCCATAACATATATGAACATTCCGTTCATGATCAGCAAAGAAAAGAGTAAGGTTACAGGCGATACATTATTTGTAATGGTTCCGCCAAGTCCTCCTCCATAAGCTTTGCTCCTATACGCAAGCATTAAAATAACCGTCTTCGAAACAATTCCCAGCAAAACGAATACTAATGGAAATGCAATTATTTTAAGTCCTTCGAACTGCAGCAATAAAAGTATTATCAAGGACAGCGCTCCAAATGGACCTATTACTCCATCTTTCATTATCTTATACGCATCTTCGCCTCTTCTTCCAGAAAAGAAACCATCCGAAGCATCGGCATAACCATCCATGTGAAATCCGCCTGTTACAATATACTCTGTAATCATGGCGAATATAATCGCTATCGAGATAGGGAATACCATTGAGCTTAAATAAAAAACCAAACCTTGAACAGCTCCGATGAGCCCTCCTAAAACAGGTAAAAACCAAAGCGATTTTCTAAAATCACTTTTTTCGCAGGCTAGTGATTTATTAATGGGTATCTTGGTGAAAAATTGAATCAATAGAAACATCTTATATCTCCTTCACTTTGACAGGTATTCCACTGACCATTAATATCACTTCATCAGAAAGCTTGGCAATTTCCTTGTTTACATTCCCGGAAATATCCCGAAAAGCCCTGCCTAATTCATGTTCAGGCACAAGCCCCAGTCCAACTTCATTTGTAATCAAGATTAAATTTTTATCCGATTCCCTACATGCGTTTATCAACAAAGTCAATTCATCTATAACATTTTTCTCGACTTCTTCATAATCTACATTTTCTTCATCTTCAAATATAAAATTTGTTATCATTGCAGTTATGCAATCTAGAAAAACATTGCTTTCCTTGCTATCGATAATACTTTCGCTCAAACCTTTATACGATTCTAATAATCCCCACTTAGAATTCCTTGTCTCGCGATGCTTTTCTATCCTTTTTTCCATTTCACCATCGATAAATTGATTTGTCGCTATGTAAATTACATCATCTGTATTAAAGATGCTCTCACCATAACTACTCTTTCCGCTACGGACACCACCTGTTAGCATAATCACTCTACTCATTTTCTTTTCCCCTTACAATATTTATAAGTTTATATTCATTATTTATATTCTCAAAAATAGATAAACTACCTGTCGAAATATCCACTTCCCAGAGCTTGATTCTTCCTTCTAAAGCATCAGACAACAAAGCTCTTATCCAACCTCCATGGGTAATCACTAAAACATTTTCATCTTTTTTTATGGACTCGAAGAAAGTGCGCACGCGGTTATTGACATCTATAAAAGATTCACCCTTGGGAATTTTGTATTTGCCCCAGTTACTATAAAATTCATTACCCTCTTTTGGATACTTATTCATTATTTCATCGTAAGTCATTTCTTCAAATATTCCAAAATTCATTTCTCTTAAATTCTCATTTATAATATAATCTACGCCTAGTATCTTGGCAGTCTGTTTTGTTCTATCAGACGGACTGCAATAAACCTTGTCAATTTTTTTATCTAGAAGAATTTCTTTCATCTTTTGAATCTGAAGTTTACCTCTTTCGGTTAAATCAGACTCCGAAAATCCAAAATATCTTTTATCTACATTTGCATAAGTTTCACCATGTCTAAGAACGAAAACAGTCATTAAAGTACATCTCCTACTTGTTTAACATCTTTAATATCATCACCTTTATAAAACACTAACGCACATGTAGCTGGTCCTGCCGATTTACCGACATCTATATCAGTCAGCAATTTGATTTCACTCTTAATCTGCTTTAGTTCACCCGTAATCCCCTTGGATCCGACAGGAATGATTTCAACGACATTCTCGTTTTTTAACAGCTTGTAAATTTCATCATAAGTTACCAGCTCATCATCAACAGGTAATTTTATTTCATTACCTACCTTTGGTTTCCCAGCCAAACCTATCTTTAATCCTTTTAAATCATTCCCAACCTTTAAGTCCTCTTTATTTACAATCCCAATAACGGTTATAGCAAGACCAGTAGAAACCGGACTAAAATTTTCCTCGCTACTGCCATTGATAATCACATCTTCTATCTTGGCGGTTTTCAATTCTTTTTTGATGCCTTCCAGAAGTTTTTCTCCTGTTGGATGAAATTCATTCATAACACCATTTGTAACACTTATAATCTCAGCACCTGTAGACAGAACTTCCATCAGAGTTACTCTAAGAGTAAGCCCTCCAACCAAAACTGGGTCGACATTTAAAACATCTTCTTTTTTTACACCTATGCCTCCACAAGAATCTACAGCTATTACAAGCCACTTATCATCTAAATCTATCAATGTTAAATCTCTTAATTTCTTAGCCTTCATTTTTAACACTTCTTTTTAT
>DAOUQP010000013.1 GCA_030625575.1 Eubacteriales bacterium
AACTGGAGATAGTCCCATATTTAAAGGTTCAATTTTATGTCCTAAAGATTTGGCGAATTCATATCCATCACCAGAAGTACCTAAAGAAGGATAAGTCATCCCTCCTGTGGCTATGATAAGATATTTTGATTCATACTTTTCGGTTTCAGTATGTACTGTAAAATCTTCTCCATGTTCAATCTTGATTACCTTACTCTTTAGTCTTATTTCACGCTTCATTTTCCTAAGTTTTCTTTCAAATATATTTATCAGATCTTTCGCCTTAAGAGATTTTGGAAAAACCTTTCCATCATCTCTAGTAACTATATCTAAATTGTTATCAATAAAAAATCTAATCAAGTCTACATTTGTAAATAAACTCAAAGACCTTTTAACAAATCTGCCTTTATTGTTGTATTTAGAAAAAAACTCTAGGATTGATCCAGAGTGCGTGAAATTACACTGACCTGCGCCAGAAACTAAAAGTTTCTTGCCTAGTTGTTCGTTTTTCTCTAAAATCAAAATTTTCAAATCACTTTTTAGCTCTACAGCAGCCATCAGACCAGCAGGACCCGAGCCGATTATTATTACATCATACATATCATTATCTCCTAATTTAATTTCTCAAAAAAATTATATCATAAAATATAAAAAAGTTGATATATCAAAGGTTTCTCTTCGAAACACCAACTCTTTATCAGTTCATTTTACCAAAACCATTTGCTGTAGATAACGATTTCTTGGTTTACTCTTATTTTTTTATATTCACGTCTGATCCTGATTTGATTAGCCGATTCACCGTTATATTCATAATGCTCCATATTTTTTAATTCCTCGTTTGAAAAGTGCGTTTCTAAAACATACTTCTTGGTTCTCGTTTCAGCCTCTGGATACATCATTCCATCAAAAAACGTAACTATGTTCGTTTCATTTCCATCTTCGAAAACCAGATAACTCTCGGTATCTAAAGGCTGCATAGGAAAAAGATACTTTCCAAATTTGAATTCAAAATCAAGACGCCGAAAATCGCGATTCTTGTACCCATCATCTGTTATAGTGTATTGATACCTGTCAGTGAAAGACTCTTCTATTAGGAGAGTTTCTCCTTTATACTCGATTTCAACCGGAAAATCTTCCAATGGATAAATCTCCAAAACCGGTTCATCAACGTAGAGCAATTCTAGTTCACAGGTGATTTTTCGGATTTTTTTGACTTCAACCGGGAAAAAATCAATTTGGATGACTTCATGTTGATTATCACTTCCAAAAAATATCTCTCTCATCGGCTCATCGTTGATCAGGAAATTATTATAATCAATATTAAGATTATCCTTATCTTTTGTCTCTGTATAACTTAGTCTTGTTGCAGTAATCCCTTTTTCAAGACTAAGATATTTTAAAGTAATTTCTTCATCTTTGTAAGGCAATAAAATCGTTTGCTCTTTTCCTATCTCGATCTTTTCAACAGCATATCTATCGAACGGTAATTCATAACTCCACTTCCCTTCGATAATATCGCCATTTTCATCTACCAGCTGGGTGATCATAACTTCAGCTGTGCCGCTTTTTACATCTACAGGATCAAAGCGAATTACCTCTCTATATACATTAATGTTTTCCGATGCCAAAGTAGATGAACCAGCATGATAAAACGATTTGAAATTCTCATCCACATATTCTTTAGGCATCATGGATTCATACAAATCAGATTTAAGCTCTTTAAATAGAGTATCGGCATTTTCAATTTCAATCCCGTCACGGCTGACTCTAAGTCTTCTCCCTGTTTCATCTTCAATACTATAGTATAAATAACTATTAAGTTCGTCTGTCACAAAACCTTCGATAGTTACTACAATATCCTGATCCTTTGCTTCCATATCCAATCGATAAGTGGGATTTCTAACTAAAATCTGATCATAGTTTAAGCTCTCAGCCGAAAACCATTCAGAGATTGTCAACTGGTGATATGCAAATGCAACACTAGATAGCATTAGAATAGTAACCATGAGCACAACCAATCGTTTTCGATAAAAACTGAATCTATTCTTTTTTTGTTGGAAAATTTCTTTCTCGATTTGTTTTCTCTCAAGCTTCAGCATTCTTTTCAGCTTTCTTTCAGTCACACGAATCACCTCCTATGATCTCTCTTAAAATCTCCATCGATCGCGACAATTTCGATTTTACCGTCCCTATTGGCATATCGAGTATTGCAGAAATTTCACGTTGTCTGTATCCCATCAAATGTTTTAGGACAACTAAATTCCTCTGCTCTTCATCAAGCAATAATAAAGCGTCTTTAATCTGGATATTTTGTGAATAATCAACGTCTACTACTGTAGGTTCACTTAGTCCTAAATTTTCTAAAAAAATTTTCTGCTTTTTTCTCATTCTAAACATTTGATTACATTCATTGATTATAATTTTAACCAACCAGCTCTTCGCCTTTTTCCTATCTTTAAGTTGTTTTTCACTTTTTAATGCTTTTTCATAGGCGCTTTGCAGCATATCCTCTGCATCTTCATTATTGCGCATATAGCTGTAAGCAATTCTATATAATTGATGATGATGATTTTCTATCACTTTTTCTATCACTTTTTCGCCTCCTACACTCTATAGATGCAACTTATCTGGTTTTCGTTCCAAATTATTTATTATTTTATAAATTTCTTTTTTATAAATATGAATCAATAATACTTGGTGTTGATTGGTAATCATTCAACCTTTTTATTATAAAGAAATGAGACAAGTAACAATAGCTCTGATAAACCGTTAATGACTAAACCAACAGAAAAAGAGCTGTGCTAAATGTCTCATAATGATTCTATTATAAGTTTGCTAAATTTAAAAGAAAAAAATATTTTTTGAAGAAACTTTCCGTAAAAAAGGATATATTAGACGCGAAACAAAGGTTTTTTATGCATTGCATATACTGTAAATATACAATTCCAAGCTACTGATGTAGTCTCCATAATGTTCTGAAACATTATACTAAATGCTTCTAGCAATACCAAATATCAAACATTAAAATGACATCCGCCCTATTTGATACTGCATATCCTAATTTCCGCCATATAATTCCTCTAGATTCATATGCTAATAAAAATCATCTCAGTAAATAATCCATAGAAAAATTTTAGTAGACATTCAGTTAACTATACCAAATATTCATTAAATACACCTTTTAAATCTACTCCCTCACAATACATGCTATCAAAGCAAATTTAACATCTATATAAGATTTTCTTATTCATATATCTCATATCTTTATAGTCTCTATATATTAATGTTCGAGATAAATGAGCAAACTTATTTTTAAATTTATTAATATTTTGTAATACTTTTATATTTTATTTATATATTTGTTTCGCTAAATATGATAACTAACTACTATAAATCATAATAACAATGGAACATAAGAAAATACCTATATTTTCATTATTTTAAGCTAATTAAATATCAATAAAAATACCACTTGTGAAAATTAATTCATAAGTGGTATCTTTATACTAATTATTGTTCTGAATCACCAAATATCCACGCAGTATTACTTCCTGTAATTCTGTAATGAATGTTCATAAAATCGACTTCTTGCATGCCAGAACCTGTATCAAGTCCTATTACAATCTTTATATTTGCCCAATCATTGTCATATACTGTATCACTTGATACTTCAGAAATCGGAATGACCATTTCAAATCTTCCAGATGTAGTTTCCCATTGTGGTGCAATTACACCTGTTATATTATTGCTCCATTGCCAAGCACTATTGCCATCTACTGTAAATTTTGAATAGTTGGCACCATCGCTCCATCTCACTATCATATAACTCATATCCCTATCCATGTTCACATTATAAAAACTATTAGTTGTCGTATTTACTGAACCTTCAGCAAAATCTTCCGAATAAACTGCCATAATAAATTTATCACCACTTACATTATATCCTGGAAGTGTATCACCAACATTGTCCACACGTATATAAATATTAGTAGCATCATTAGTTATATAAACTTTCTCAATATCTCTGGTGCTATTGCCTGCTGTATTATCTCCTATAGCATCTTTATAGTATGGTATATAACCCCATTGACCCCAATCGGATACATGATTGTATTGACTGGTCGTATCTACCGTACCACTATTGACTATAATTGTTCCTCTAGAACCTGCGTTATATTGATTTGGTGTGATTCTCATATCAAAAGCATCTTCATATGCTAATGCCGTCATCAAATATGCCGCACCTGTTATTGGTTCTATCATTGTACTAATCATAGGCTTTAATGTTACATTTGATACAGCTTCGCCTTGAGGTGCGTAGCCCATTGCTGTTCTGTTTGCAAACCACTCCAGTCTTCTTAAAGCATTATCCATCAACGCATCATAACCACTGTATATTTCCATCATAGCAACCCACATACTCATTTGTGGCCATGACGGTTCTGGTTCGAAGGCTTCTACTCCACCTGGATCCCATGCATTTTGTCCAGTATAGAACGTATCACCTTCGTATCTAGTTACACCATATGTATCGTGGCTAATGGTGCTTGTTATTTTCCGATAGTGATCATATGCTCTTTTTGACATCATGTCAACAACTCCATATGTCACAAGTACATCAGAAGAAGAATCAACTGTCGTTCGAGGAGTACCATCTAAGTTAACTGCTCTATTATAATATCTGTCCGAATTATTCCAAAGTCCTGCAGTTGTGTCCGTTGAACTTCTTTGGATAGCTGAACGAATCGAACTTGCCGCGCCATTATAGCTGTCAGCTAATGTTTGTAATGATTTTGCTTTTGCCATTTCTTGAGCTGCATCTAATCCAGCAACATAAAGTGCTTCTGTAAATGCGTTGTATTCCGTTGCCTCTTCCCAAATACTGCAATCTGCAACACCAAATCCATTTGTTTGAATATTATTAAGAACAAAATCCGCTGAAAGTTTATAAGCATCCCAGATATTATTTAAAAAATTCGTTTTATCCGTTCCACTTAAAACTTCATAATGTTGATAAGCCCCAACTAAGAACATACCAATTGAATCGTATTCTGGTTCAACAAATGATACAGAAGTATTGTCCCATATCCAATAGCAAGTCCAGAAAGTACCTGGTTTTTTCCAACCTCCTTCATCCGTCTTGATTTGCCTATCCGCCAACCAATACCAATAAGATTCAGCTTCATCAATATGACCTGTTGCATCAAGTGACATTGCTGTTACAGCTGAGTCTCTTGCCCAGACTTTATATGAATATGCAGAAGGATTAGTAGCTGCTGGTAATGCCGCATACTTATTAATTATATTAGCTCCATCTACATATGAGCCAGGAACGATTGATTGCTTGAGTGCAACGGATATACCGTCATATGCATCATTTAGATCACCGTTAGCGAAACTGGTTGTTTTACCTTCTGCCAACCATGATGTATAATCTGTTGCCATTTGGTTCATCCAATAACTGCCTGTTTGAGCTTTAGCAGTATCAATCGCATTTTGTATCTCTGTTACATCTTTACCAACTGCAATATAGAAATATACATCTTGAGAGGCTCCTGCTCCTAAAGTTAAAGACTTAGTGAATCCTGTTGAAATGTCTGCCGTCGTTACTGATGAATTATTTTTTAATGTACCATCATTATTAAAAGTATGCCATGGTGAACATGTCGAACTGGATGTAGTTATATCTGTATCATCAGCTACTTGATAACTCGTAACACTTGATTCAAGAGTACCATGAGCCAAATAATATTGTCCTGATGCGCTCATGTCAATTGTTATTGCTTTATCAGTTGCATTATAGGATGCCACACTATTATAATTTGTATCTATATTATTGACATGTAGCATATCTAAAACATTGATTGTTTTTGTTGATGTTGCTGTATTCTTAATAGTATATTTTACAACCATAAAATTTTCTGATGGTATTAAAGCATACGATCTTTTTATCTCTGGAGATAAGGCTATGCCATCATAAGTTTCATAAGTTGTATTGAATACACCGTCAAGCCCAAAAGCCCCTGTAGCCCTGAATTTACTACCAGTCGTATAGACTTGGCTGTCTGTCTCATTTCTAAAGAACATACTATAATTTTTAATCTCATTGGTATTGTAATCATCTGCTGCTGTTTCTTCATAATGACGAAGTTCATAAATGCTTGGTCCATCACTTAATAAAGCCTGCGCTCCATTAACTTCTGTTTCCTTCCATAAGAAAACTGTGTTCTCCCAATTATTCATATAGATACTCCTGACAGTCTCTGTTAATGTTTTAACTCTCAGACTATCCAAATTAATGTACCCACCATAGTCACTTGTAACTAAAAGAACCAGTCTATGTCTACCTGGTAACAAATGGATGCCCTTTTCAGCTTTTCCCCAAGTGTCCCAGTTGGTTAATGGTTGGAATGAAATCTTTCCTTTATCTTGATTATCCACATATAGCAATCTGCTACATTCACTTGCTGTTGCATTTGCATAAGTGAACTCTAAAGTATAATCATCCTCTAGCGCAACTTCAATATCAAATGTAACACTATCATACAAATCGCCATAACCATCCACAAAACCTGTACCCGTGTAACCAGCATGATTGGTATTAATTGAAACACCTGATAGAATTGAAGTTTCAGCTTCATATAGACTTGGTTCACTTTCAGTCCCAAGTTCATAGTAAATCATATCCCAATACTTAAGCTCAGGTACTGTAAAGCTAACATATTTACCCGTTGAATCTGTACCTGTCGTAAATGATAAACTCTCAGTAATACAATCATTTCTATCAGGACTTGCCATGTATAGATTAGTGATTGACTTGTTATATGGTATATAGTATTTTACTGCCAAATCAGTTTTTGTTGTAGGTTCAGACGTTGCATCTCTCCAATTGGTATTCGTCTCACTTGTCAAATTAATCAAATGTAATATCCCATAATCATCACCCTTTGTTTTTGGGATAAAATATATTTTACCACTTTCTCCACTTCCTGTAACACTCTCACCTGTAATAGCAATATTTTGAACACCACTATCTTCTGGCATAACATCTTTGTCAAATAGTAAGTTTTCATAAGCAGTGATAAAATCATAGTGACTCATCATTTCAGCACGTAAATCATCACGCATCTCTTTAAATGCTTTAGGGTAATAAGGATGTCCCAACATTACTGAATCACTATAGTTGCTTGATCCATTATTTGCAGTACTAAGACCTGTACCCATTTCAATATGCATTGCTCCAGAGGCTGCAATAACAGCGTCTGTCAAACGAACTGATGCTTTATTAAAGGTTCCTAGTGTCAGACTATCTAAACGAATGTCCCCTGTGTTGGCTGCATCATGTTGTACTTTGATATTATGTGAGCCTGCAGTAAGATATAAAGTTTTTGGATCTGTAAATGCAGCTTCGTATGAATACTCTGTCCAACTCGGATTTGCTGGAATCATTCCAGTACGGGTTGGATCAAAGTTAGCTGTCATTACATTACTGTTATCAACATATATGTTTTTATCCGCTCTTGAACTTGCACCGTTTGCAAACCTAAAAACTAGAGTGTAAGTACCATCTTCTGGCACACTCACTGTGAAATCAACATATTCACCACTTGCATCATATCCAGTAAGATAGGTTGTTGTATCAGTCGTTCCACTACTTAAGCCACTGTAATTTGCATTTTCAGCTTCATACAATGTTCCTACATTATCGCTTTGATTCATATAAGCAGCGAGTACCATCGTCTTCTCTCCACCATCACTCAACCTTTGCCATTCAATATATTTCTGTAAGCTATCATAAGTTGATGAATTTTGCCATATTTCACTAAATTGAAAATCTGTATTTGCATTATTCACAATATCCCATGTAGAAAAATCATCATTTGGTGGTATTGCACCATTAACAATATTCATTGTCACATAATTCTTAGTACTGTTATTTGTCATTAAAACGTCTTTAGCATTATTTACAAAACTTGAAAACGTCTTACCTAGGTCGACATAATTACCCCAGTAATCAAATTTATCAATACTGCCCCAGAAATCACCCATCTGGTCTATTTGAATACCATCAAACCCCAAACGGTCTACAGCATCAGTATATTGGTTTGCCATAAATGACTGCCAAGATTTATTAATTGGGTTAGTTATCATTAAAATAGGACCAGGTGCTCCCTCGAGTGGGAAGTTCAATTGATCGATATTGTTAATTGTTGAGATATCGCTAGAATCATAGCTAATGTTATAATCTTTGTTCTTAAAGATACCCCATTCCTTATCTACACCATAATTTTCATAACCTTCTCGAACCATATATGCCATTTGATAAGCCATAGCCTGTTGATTGACGAGATGACCGGCATCAATTCTATTTTGTATGGATGCTTCACTGATTGTATTACCAAACAAATCATTCCATGTGGTTCCTGTTGTTGGGAAGTTTTGCTCATGACGATACATCCAATCATAGTACTGTACAACATTGATATGGTAATCCTTAGCAAGATTTTCTATCATCTTAGTGCTTTCAGCTGATGTTTCTCCAGATGGAAAATCTACCGAATAGCCATATCTTGGGTATCTTGTAAAATCATTGGATATATCTACACCCGTTGTTACATAGACACCATCTCCCAAATCCACTTTTACCAAGTAACCTTGCTGATCAGTAACTGGAGGTGTCCACACAACTGTATGTGTGGTGACAGATGATGCCGCCAAGCTCACTGATGCACTAAACGTATCTACTAAAGTTTCCAAATGATATATTCTTGTCGTTACCGTTTTTGATACTTGCGCAGATGGATTATCAATCTCCACTTTAATGCTTACTGAATCCGTTGTGGCATAACTTGCTTTATCAGTATAAACGTCTAAAATGGTACATTCATCCACTGCAAAAGCTAAGCCCGATAATCCATTAAACATCGTTGCTATTAACGTTACAACTAAAAATAAACTTTTTACTCTTCTTGCCCTGTTTCTTAACATTTACTCACCCCTATTCACATAATTTAATAACTACAACCGTCCAAATATCCAAATTCTTTAACATCAATGTTAAAAGACGTCCACGCTCACCATCACTTACTTGATAAGGAACACTCTCTAAGGATTGAATTTTAGGCGAAGTTACCCACACTTGATTTACATCTTTCTCAAGCTGAATTTCAATTGTCAATTCATTTATGATTTCAGTTTTCGATTTCGGTATATTCCAATATTGATCATTTCCTTTTAGATTAATCAGCGATATTAATTTTGTATTCTCGTCCTCTCTAATAATCGTCCACAATTTCCCATATTCTGCATTCGGGCTACATTCACTGCCACTAAAAACATATTCCAAATTATCCCCATAAGCATGGGTCATGGATACATCAATTAACTTTTGGTCATAAAACAATTCAGAGTACCTAATCATAAAATCATAGTATTTTCTGATCTCAGCAAACAACTCATCTTCAAGGCGATAGTAATCTACATAATAGCCTTGTGTCAGAATACCTTGATTTTCTCCCATAATGAGATGATTGGCACCATTGGCAACGACACATGCGGTCATTAGCTTCAATGCATAACCAGCTTCCTCATGTTTAGCATACATAAATGGCTTGAGATAAGCCGAAATAATAATTGGTTTCTCTGTATAATTTCTTGCCTCTCTTATGATTCTCTGAATATCTTCATAGGTATTATATGGTTCCCATACTTCCACATAAACCATATCTTGTTTCGTATTGGCTGTTGCATAAACTGGCCAATTACCTACATTATTAAAAATAATTGTCACATCATCTTTAAGCTCAATTAGTTGCTCTTTTGTATGATTAATCAATGTCGGAAATGCCAATTCCATTTTAATCAAAGTCTCTTGCTTCTGGTCATTGCTATAGCCTTTTTTAGGAAACCCGTAAGTATCCATGTGAATCCCATCAAAATCTAGCTTTTCAACGGTATTCTTATACTCATTAATAATATGTTGATGCCATGGAGACGATTCACTTATGTTCATGATGTAAAATATATCAATAAAAGTGATGGCACGACCGCTACTGTCATTAAGTCCCCATGTTGGGTGTTTATCATAAAAGTCTTTTGAAGCTGCATAGATTGCACCGTAAGCCATCGTTTTCATGCCGTTTTCATGGCACATCTTAATCTTATTCGTCACAGCAGTTCTAGATATACGTTTACCCATTAAATCAACATAGTTATTTTCATCGCTAACTAAAGATTCATGACGGTACATCCAATCATAAAATTGCACTAGGTTTATATGAAGCTTTTTCATGCTTTGAATATCACTGATATCCATTTCATCTGACTTAGCAAAATCACTTAAAAATCCATAACGCGGTAATTCATTATGGGACTTTGCTACATCAAAAGCAGTCGTGCATGTCTGAATAATTTGCTCATCAGCTGTTATTACCAATTCAACACCATAACCACCTACTACCATTGAAGGCAATGTAATTAATTTTATTTTATTATTATCTAGTGAAATACTTTGATCTATCTCTAAAATCACTTGATCCATGTGAAAAATTTTTATAGTTAACCCATTAGCTATCGATGTCGTTTCTTTTGTAAATTCAACATTTAATTCAATAGGGTCATTTACCATGAACTGACCTTTATTAGGATAAAAATCAACTATAATCGCTTTCATATCATTACCCTTTTACCGAACCTGCGGTAATCCCTTTTATAAAATATTTTTGGAAAATGATAAATGTAAATACTGCAGGTGCTAGTCCTATCATTGATGCAGCTGCCATCAAATGCCACTTCGCACCATATTGTTGGAAAAACATGGATATAGCCAGTGGTATTGTTTTCATAGATTGTTTTTGCAAAAAGAAAACAGCCTGTGCATAATTATTCCAAATACTTAATCCGTTAATAATAACAACTGCTGACGTCACAGGTTTTAGCAAAGGAAAAACCACTCTGAAAAAAGCGCCTATTCTCGAACATCCATCTATGATTGCAGCTTCTTCAATAGTTTTTGGAATTCCACCTATGAAACCCGAATATAAAAATATAGAAAACGGCAATGAATTTGTGGCTAACACAAGAATCATAGCCCAATGTGTATTAATCCCTCCAATAGCTATCATGAGAGTATAAAGAGGCACAGTATTTATAATTCCCGGAATCATCATACATCCAAGCATTATTAGAAACATGATTTTATTCGTTTTATTTTTTACCCTTGCTACCGCATAACCAGCCATACTAGAAAGAACAACATTAATTGTGACCGCTCCGACCGTTATTATCAATGAATTAGCGATAGCTTGTCCTATATTTGATATTTTCCATGCTTCAATAAAATTATCAAAATACAGGTTTGGTAATAAAATTAATTTTTCTGAAAAATTCACTGATGAAGGTGTAAACGCAAGTATGGCTAATACATAAAACGGAAACAATGCAAGTAGTGATATTGTTATAATGATTATTAATCGTATGAATCTATAGACATATTGTTTCATTATTGCCCTCCTCACATTTCTACGTTCTTTTTGTTTAAATACTTAAACGATATATACACTGGAATAAGAACTATAAAGAATAATACGATTGCGACAGCTGTCGAATAACCTGTAAAACTTCCATAACACTTTCTCATAATATATATACTAAGGGATTCAGTGCTATAGCCTGGACCACCGTCTGTTAACGCAATAATAATCTCAAAAACCGCAAGTGATCCAATAATATTAGTGATTACATTGATTTTAATTGGTTGAATCATCATCGGTAATGTAATATATCTAATTCTCTGTAGATAAGAAGCTCCATCAATCATGCCAGCTTCATGTAACTCTTCAGGTATTGCTTGGAGTCCTGCCAAATAAATAACCATGGTCATCCCTACAAACTGCCATACATTAACAATAACAATAACCCATATTGCCATGGAACTGTTTCCTAACCAATTGAAATCCAATGCATTTCCACTTACACTCTCAATTAAACTGTATATGAAACCTCTTTTAGGTTGAAGAATAAAATACCAAATATAACCCATAATCAAAGGACTGATGACTGCTGGCAAATAAATAATTGTCCTGATAATACTTTTCCCTACAAATTTCCGATCTAACAGAAGTGCATATAGAAATCCAAATATATTAAGTAGTGGTGCACTTCCTAATGCAAATAATATTGTTGTTTTCACATCATTCATTGCTCTATGGTCTTTGAAAAACTCTATAAAATTATCAAAGCCAACGAAGTTGGCTTTAGTCATACCATCATAATCAGTTAAACTAAGTCCAATTCCTTTTAAAAGTGGATAAATAAAGAAGATAGAAAAAAGTAGAAATGCAGGTAATATCATAAAGTTGTGAAGTTTTGAAATGATTTTATTTTTTAATTCCATCTAATCATACTCCTAATATTATTAGAGAGTATACTGAAGGTCTTCCAATATACTCTCAAAATTACTATCTCTTAATTATTTGAAGCATTCCAAGCTTTATCCCAAATCTCTTTATAAGCTGTTGCAAAATCCGCAGATGTTTTATATTCACCTGCAAATAATTCTTGAACCATTCTACCAGCGTCGTCTCCTGAAAATCCTGATGGATTTTCATTAGTAAAACCGATATGTACGCCAGCTGCTAAAGCGTGTGCAACTTCATCTTTTATAGGACCCCAATCAGCACTTACATCTTCAAAAGCACTTGGTGATTTAATAAATTCACTATATTTCACCATATTATCTGCTTGAAACAAGAAATCTAAAAATTTCTTAGCTTCTTCTGGGTGTTTTGAATCAGAAGTAATAGCATATGCTGAATCTTCCGCACTTAAAATAACAGGTTTTGTACCTTCAACTATAGCTGGGTATGGCATAAATCCAATATTTCCTACCATTTCAGGATTCATTTCAATAATACCTCCAAGTGCCCACATACCTTGACTGATGACAGCAGCTTTACCCATAGCAAATGCTTCAATTTGATTGTCATAAGTTGCTGTTAAAAAATCACTATTGAATAATTCTTTATCTCTAGCACTAATTATACTTGCTGCAAAACTTTCCATTGGTCCACCAACTTCGCCAAATTGAAGTTTAGTATCATCATTAGCTAAGAATGCCGCTTTAGTTTCAGTAATCCCTAAATCTTGTTTTATAACGCCATGTGCCATGAATTCAATTAAATGACCAAGCATCCACGAGTCTTTACCACCCATAAAGAATGGTGCTATTTCACTATCATTATCTTTAATTTTAGAAAGATTGTCTTCAAATTCTGCCCATGTCGCAGGTTCGTTTAAACCCAGATCTGCAAAAATCGCTTTGTTATAAAACAAGCCAGCCATGGTCATATTACTTGCTACTTTATATTGATTTCCACTTTTAACATCTGTACATAAATCTCTAATTGCTGGGTCTATTCTATTCCACCATACTTCATTTGTTAAATCTAGATATTTGCCTTGATCGATATAGTCTTGAGTAACAACTGTTGTAATATCTGGTACATCACCTGATGCAAATTTTACTTTAATAACATTGCTTGCATCTTTTTGAAATTCTTGTTCAACGATAATACCTGGGTTAGCTGCATTAAATTCGTCAATCAACGAATTCATTAAATCAACTGTTTCAACTTTACCAGTGAATAATTTAATTGTCACGATTTCATCCGTTACTGTTGTTTCGCTACTCTTGTCATCCGTTTGAGCTATAGTGACTTCATCAGCTGCTTTAGCGCAACCTCCAACCAATACAACAACCATCATTAATAACATTAATAATTTCATCGTTCTTTTCATTTTGCAATACCCCTCCCTGTAACTTGTTTTTACTACTAC
Source organism: Eubacteriales bacterium (assembly GCA_030625575.1). Classification (GTDB taxonomy): domain Bacteria; phylum Bacillota; class Clostridia; order Peptostreptococcales; family Acidaminobacteraceae; genus DAOURC01. The sequence goes on from DAOUQP010000013.1 coordinate 13,816, forward strand.
TTTTATTTTATATCCTATAGCCATATACTTATAATCCCCTAAATCTTAGATGATGGTTCGCTTTTTTACGTTTTATGTCACTTTTTACGTTAAAATGCTATAATCATATTAAATCAGTAATTTCATACTAAACAATATTATTGGTGGTGACTTTATGTATAAAAGATTTAATATCAAAAGTATATCTGTCAAATTATTCGTAAGTACAGCCTTACTCATTCTTGTATCCATATTCATCATTACATTATCTCTTTATAACCAATATAGCAAAAGCCTTTTAGAACAATCTTCTGAAAAGGCACAACAAATTATAGAACTATCTGCTCTTAATATCGAGAGTTATTTAGATGACTTATACCGTTTATCTCTATCACCTTACTATGATCAAAACGTGATTGATGCACTTGATAAAAATATAGATGATTCAAACTTAATTAGCCTGTACCGTACTCGTACTATCGAAGATTTTTTAGATCAAATTTTAATAATCCCTAGGCATGATATTCTTCGAGTTTTTATTTTAACCGATGAAATTTACAAAGGTGAACGTATGCCTTCTTCTATAGATAACACACAAGTTTATCAGGATTATGATTGGTATAAAAAAGCTATTGAAACAGAAGAGCCTTTGCTGGTTTCGGCCCATTTAGAGCAACTAATCAAAAATCCTAGAAATATCGTTTTTTCAATTGTAAGAGTCATAAGAAGCACTCATAACACAAATCGTATATTAGGTGTCATTAAAGTTGATGCCAATTATTCAAGTATTAAAAGCCTATGTAATCAACCTGATTTCGGTAAAAATGGTGGGCTTTTCATTATGGATACCGACACTCAACTAATCCATTCAAATGTAACAGATTTTAACGATGTTGCCTATAACTCCATTTATAAAACGATACAACAAGGCACAATCAATCCTGTTGTAACCACCATTAATAACAACAAATATTTAATTAATTATGTCACTATAAAAGATTCAAACTGGACAATGATTGGTATCACCTCATTTAATACAGTTAATCACCGTATACTTGAGGTCAAAAATATCGCCAATTTCATAGCCCTTATTTGCTTCGTTGCTTCACTGTTAATCATCATTCTTTACTTGCATAAATTCTTACACCCACTGAACAGTATTATTGCGAATATCCAAAAAATACAAGAAGGACGTTTGGATGTCATCTTCAAAACAACATCGAACGATGAACTTTCATACCTTGCTGACTCATTAAATGATATGGTGGCCGAGTGGAAGAATATATTCACTGAAAACGATAAACTGGTTCATCAAATATACGAAGCAAAATATTTACAGAAAGAGGCACAAATCAATTCACTGTTTAGCCAGATTCAACCTCATTTCATTTATAACACTTTGAATATGATTAGCATGCTAATTCAAACAACTCAATATAATGAAGCTGTAAGTAACATCAATAAGCTGAGTATCATGCTCCGCGGATTGACTCATATCGATAAAGATATTCCTCTTAAAACAGAACTCGAGTTTTTAGATGCTTATTTGGCTATTCAAAAAAGCCGGTATATTGATCGCCTTGATTATCAGATAGATATTGATAGTAATCTTTACAATTACTTGATTCCCGCATTAAGTTTGCAACCTATCGTTGAAAACTCTGTAATTCATGGCTGCGAATCAAAAAAAACGTTAACAATCATAACAATTACAAGCATTGAAGAACAAGATTATATTCGCCTCGTTATTAAAGACAATGGCATAGGCATGGCCCCTAGTGTTTTATCAACACTTAGAAATAAACTTGCCAACGGTACTGAAGCAACAAATGAAATTAATATCAGTGATAAAGGTAGCGGTATTGGTCTTATTAATGTGAATCGTCGTATTAAGATCAAATACGGTGATCATTACGGAATCAAAGTTTACAGTCTGATAGATGAAGGCACAACTGTTGAACTTTGCTTACCAAAGTAAGTTTAGTTAGGAGCAATATAATGTATAAAATTATGATTGTAGATGACGAACAGCTAACACGCACTTTCTTAAAAAACATCATACCTACGCTACATCCAAAATGGCAAGTTGTAGCAGAACCCTCTGATGGAGAAGAAGCTTGTTCTATGTTAGCAACACAACACTTTGATCTAGTGATTACAGACATTAAAATGCCAATCATGGATGGCGTTGCTTTATGTGAATACATTCATCTTAACTTCCCACATATAATCACTGTAATATTATCTGGATATGGGGAATTTGAATATGCCAAAAAAGCGATATCTTTTAATGTCACAAATTATTTATTAAAGCCAATTGTAAATGAAGAATTGAAAACAATGCTTAATGAGATTGCATTTACCTTAGATAAAAAAACAACCTCCGATCTTGAATATTTAAAATTGCTTCAGCTCTCTTCAAAATATAAAGATGAAATTACCACAAACTTTTTACAGGCAATCATTTCTCAATCGCATGTACAAATTAAAACACTTTTTCCTTTATTATATCAGCTAGATATCAATCTTATGGAGGAAGAAGGTGTAATACTTCTATTACAGCAATCACATACTGCATTCTCTGAGAAAAACACTTTGGAAAACCTTAGTTTGACCAAACTTCTAATTTATCAAACCGCACTAGAGGTACTATGTGCGACGGATAACAGAGTGCTACTTGACTCTGATAGCAATACACTTATTTATCTGCCATTAAATCAAACAATAGACCTTAAAAAAGCAGTTTATGATATTCATAATTGCATTAACAAAGCTTTTACAGAAACAACTTCAATAGAACTTATCACTTATGTTGGCAGTATAGAATCTGATATTTTACAACTCGGACTCTCTTACGATAATTCAAAAAAAACACTATTGCAGTCGATGTTTTCAACTACCGAGTCACATGTTTTATTCTATAAAGATAACCTCTATAGTGACCATATTAATCAAATGACTTCAATGATTTCAACGCTTGGTTATTCACTCTCAACCCATGACTCTATTACGACAAAACTTATGAAAGATAACTTGTTAGAATTCAGTTCCAGTTATGTGTTACCAACTACAACCACTTACTTTTGCTTTTATATCATAAATTATTTATGTAATTATTTATCTCTGGACAATTTAAATTTGGCTGGTGTTATAGATTTACAACTAGGAATAGATACTTTGGAAAATATTTTGAACAAACCAATAATGGATGACTTAGCCGAAAACAAACTAGTCTCAAAGGTTAAAGTTTTCATCATTGAACATTACCACGAACCTATTAGTTTATCACTAATTGCGGACACGTTATCCGTATCTCCTTCTTATTTAAGCAATTTATTTCATAAATCTGTAGGGCAATCCTACGTGAAATATTTGACTGATGTCAGAATGAAACAAGCTGCACTGCTTCTTAGGAGTGATAAAAAGATAACTTTAGAAGAAATAACTAAAAAAGTTGGTTATATAAGTGTCAAACATTTTTCTTATGTTTTTAAAAAATATTTCAATATGACTACTAGCGAATACAGACATGGTTGATGCAAATTCATTACTTAATCTTTAACTACAAAAGCTAACAAAAGTCACCTGATGAATGGTCAAAAGGTGACTTTTTAGATTAATGAAGTCCTAGAGTTATCATTAATTTTTGCATATCTTCGAAATTGAATCTTTTATATAAACTTTGCCAACTGCTTATAATTCTATTACTTATCATCAAAGTTCTTGGCGTAGTCTATCATTATATTTGCTAATTTTTCTAATGTCGCTTTCGCTACTTCAAGTTCTATCTCATCAATCTGTGATAAAACTTGATCCAATAATTCACCTCTAGCTTCCATGAAGTGATTATTTATTTTTTGTCCTCGAACTGTCAAATAAACACCTTTCCGCTTATTATCAATGTCAACTTTATAAACAAGACCTCTATGTTCAAGTTCACTAATGTAGCGAATTGTATTTTGATAATCACTTTTATATATTTTAGCAATTTCACTTTGAGTTTTCCCTTCATAGCGATAAATCTTCCCAAGTACCGTTTGGAGTGAATTAGGTATGTTAAACTCAGGGTCAATCAATTTAGATAATTTGCTAAACTCTGATAATATTAATGCGGCATTGTCCGTAATATCATATACTTTCTTATGGTGTTCATATTTATTTTTCATATCTTCTCCTACCCTATCAATGAATATAGTGTAATTTACACCATTGATAACTTTGTATCACTAAGACTAAAATAATTATATAGATAGTGACATTACCTATTATACAATACTTATAAAACAAATTTCAAAATATATAATGAGGTGAATCAAATGCAAAAAAAATGGTGGCAAAGCTCAGTCGTTTATCAAATCTATCCAAGAAGTTTTAATGACAGTAATAGTGATGGCATTGGTGATATCGTAGGCATTGTACAGAAACTAGATTATCTCAAAGAATTAGGCATTGATGTTATATGGTTATCTCCTGTCTATAGTTCACCAATGTGCGATAATGGTTATGACATCTCTGACTATAGAAATATCGCCCCTGAATTTGGAACAATGGAAGATATGGATCTTCTAATTGATGAAGCTAAGAAAAGAAAGATAAGAATCATCATGGACCTTGTGGTAAATCATACTTCTGATGAACATCCTTGGTTTATTGAAGCTAAAAAATCCAAAAACAATCCGTACAGAGATTACTATATCTGGAGAGAACCAAATGAAGATGGTAATGTTCCAAGTGATATTTCTTCTATCTTTGGTGGTCCTGCATGGACATTCGATAAAGCAACTCATCAATATTTCTTCCATTTATTTGCAAGTAGCCAACCCGATCTCAATTGGAAAAACAAAAAAGTGCAAGAAGAAATATATAATATGATGAACTTTTGGCTTGATAAAGGTATTGGTGGTTTTCGAATGGATGTAATAGACCTTATTGCTAAGGAGGTTGATAAGAATATTATAGATAACGGACCAAATCTCCATAAACTTCTTAAAGAAATGAATTTAGCAACTTTTGGTGATCGTGATGTCCTAACCGTTGGTGAAACATGGGGCGCAACACCAGAGATTGCCAAATTATATTCAGACCCTAAAAGAAACGAACTAAGTATGATCTTCCAATTTGAACACATTACCCTGGATTGGGATGAGGTGTATGGAAAATGGAAACCCAAATCACCAAATCTTCTTGAATTAAAAAAAGTTCTTTCAAAATGGCAGACAAAACTTACAAACGATGGCTGGAATTCGCTATTTTGGAACAATCATGATCTTCCACGTATCGTGTCCAAAAAAGGTGACGAAGGCAAATATAGAGTCGAATCAGCAAAAATGTTAGCTACACTACTTCATTTCTTAAAAGGTACTCCTTATATTTATCAAGGAGAAGAAATTGGAATGACCAATGTTAAATTTGACAATCTTGATGATTATGATGACATTGAAACATATAACTTCTACAAAGAAAATCTCAAAAATGGTTTTTCACATGATGACATGATGAAAGCTATATGGGAAAATGGTCGTGACAATGCCAGAACACCAATGCAATGGAATAATACAGAAAATGCTGGCTTTACTACCAATAAACCTTGGTTAAAAGTCAATTCTAACTATAAATCCATTAATGTAAAAGAAGCATTGGCTGATAATAATTCTATCTTTTATCATTATAAAAAACTTATTAAGCTTAGGAAAGATTTGGATGTTATTGTCTATGGTGATTTCAAATTAATTTTTGAAAATCACCCAAGTGTTTTTGCTTATATCAGATCAAATAATCATAATAAGATATTGGTTATTTGTAATGCTACGCCTAACGCAGTCACAATCGAACTCCCTAAGTCATTAACAAAATCTAAGCATCAATTACTCATCAGTAATTACGAAATAGATTCTCTTAATGGTTTACTAACATTACGCCCTTATGAAGCCTTTGCCTATAATCTTTAATAGCTACTAAGGGTTGTACGGATACACATAATAGAAATATGCACAGATAACAAATATTTTATACGTTTAAACCTATTCATTATGATGCAAAATATTCTATGATGAGAATATTTAAGATTTAATAGATGCTAAAAATAATATCTATATAGTATTTAAAATCACTTGACAAACCTTAACAGGTTTGTCAAAAAGTCGCTATAAAAAACTCTCCAGAATTTCCATCCCGAAGAGTTTTATTATTTTGATTTTTTTATAAAGTTAAACAACATCTTTTGTCTATCTGTGCAATACCTTTGATATTTTCTTGTAAACAGGAATTGTAATAAGTGTCACTATTATTCCCTTTAATAAATTAAATGGAATGATAACATAAAATATCATTGTCTTTAAGTCCACTACTAAACTATTGACGGCTGCAGCCATACCGATTATTGCTTCCATAGGCATGAAAGTTGTGTAGAATGGCAATAATATAAAATAATTTGCTAAAGCTCCAACAATAGCCATTGAAATTATTCCAACTATCATACCGATAATCGCTGTCTTTTTATCCTTTTTCTTAGAATACAGATACGCTGCAGGAAAAACAAATGCCGATCCCACAAGAAAATTTGCCAATTCTCCAACACCACCTGTTGATGTTCTAAAAAGATGCAAGACATTTTTAACTAACTCAACCGCCACACCAGCTACAGGTCCTAATGCAAACCCCGTCATTATTGCTGGAATATCACTGAGGTCTATCTTTAAAAACGCTGGAAAAATTGGAATTGCAAACTCTATAAACATAATAATAAATGCGATTACACCCATTAAAGAGATTTTAATGAGTTTGTTTAAACTTGATGTTTGATTCATAATAATTAACTCCTCTCTTACTTCAGAGCACAAAAAAAACGAGACAAAAATAGTCTCATCAGGTCAATAAGAAAGAAAATGCACTCTTCTATCATCCAGACTATACTGTCGGCTCTGGAATCTAACCAGATCTGCCTTTCGGCTCGCGGGCTTTACCGCCGGTAAGGGAATTTCACCCTGCCCTGAAGAACTTCTTTTATTCAAAAAAATAATATCATTATTTCAATTGATAGTCAACTTTCATTTTTACATTTTTTACATATTCCAAACAAATCTCTACTGTGATGAAATGATCCAAATCCAAGAGTTTCACACTTTTTCTCTAAATCCTCAAAGGGACAAAAATCTAAACTGACTTTCAATCCACACTCTGTACAAATCAAATGATGGTGGTATTCTTTATTGCTACACCTATATGAATAATACATTTTTTCATTGATTTTAGTTTTATAGATCATTTCATTTTCTTCAAACAACTCAAGTGCGCGATATGCAGTCGAAAAATCACTTGAAACCCTATCTTGTATTTCATCAATAGAGATAAACCTATATTCTTCTTTTATCAACAGCTCTAGAATAGCCATCCTATACTTCGTCCTTTTTATATTATGTTCCTTTAGTATTTGTAGAAAATCCACCATATCATCTCCATTGACATTTATAGTTACATTATGTATTATATTATATATCACTTGCAAGCAGTTTGCAAATGGAGGGATTATATGAAGAAACCACTATTATTAATTTTTTTATTATTATCTGCAACACTCTTCGGTTGTTCAGTCGAAGCACCTACAGATAAGCCAATCATTATTACATCAATTGTCCCGATGCAAACTTTTATCGAGAAAATTGTCGGTGATACATATGAAGTAGTTGCAATTGTACCACCAGGTGCTTCACCGGCCAGTTATCAACCAACACCTCAAGAGATGACAAAAATCAGTGAAGCTGAGTATTATTTCACTATAGAAGTTCCAACTGAAAAATCCAATATTTTAGAGAAAATCAATGAATTCAACCCAAACATTAAACTCTTTAAGGTAAATGAGATGATTAAAGAAACATACCCAGAAAGATATTTTGACGACAATGAAACTATGAGAGATCATCATATTTGGCTCTCTACTAAAAGAGTTATTGCAATGGTAGAAAAAATAACACTTGTTTTATCAAGCGACCATCCTGAATTATCTGGTATTTTTGAAAGTCATTCAGATGAATATACAAATCTATTACATGAACTAGATGAATATATAACAAATATTGCTGATTCAATACCTAATAAAACTTTTATTATTTATCATCCATCTTACGGATACTTTGCAAATGACTATGGATTTGAAATGATCGCTATAGAAGAAGAAGGAAAAGAAGAAACTGCCAAAGGCATTGAAGAAATTATAAACTTTGCTAAAAAGAATAGTATAGAGGTAATTTTCCATCAAGCAGAGATAGATTCAGAACAAGCTGAAACAATAGCAAAAGAGATTGATGGAAAAACTACTATGCTAACTCCATTATCTGAGGATTATATTGAGAGTATGAAAGAAGTGATAGATACTTTTTCCCAAGTATTAGAATAGAAGGTGAAAAAAATGAACATCATTGAAATAAAAGATATAAGTGTAAATTATGGCAATGTCAAAGCTCTAGACAGAGTATCCATTTCAATAAAAAAAGGTACATTCATAGGAGTCATCGGCCCTAACGGCGGTGGTAAAACCACCTTGATCAAAGTATTGCTCGGGCTTATTAAACCTACAACAGGTGAATTTCACATCCATAGTGATAAACCTATTGGTTATGTTCCTCAATTTAATAACTTTGAAAAAAAGTTTCCTATCACTGTCTGCAAAGTTATTTTAATGGGTAGTATGTCTGACAAAAAAAATATTTTTCATAAATATACAAAAGAAGATAAAGAAAAATCATTGAAAGTAATGACTCTTATGGGCATAGAAGATTTATCAGAAAGACTGATAAGCCAATTGTCAGGCGGTCAAATGCAAAAGGTACTGATTGCTAGAGCATTAATGACAGATCCTGATATTTTAATTCTTGATGAACCAACCGCCAGTATAGATAGTCAATCAAGAACCGATATATACAATCTCTTTAATGATTTAAAGGGTAAAAAAACGATAATATTGATTAGTCATGACATCGGTAGTATTTCTAGTTATATCGATTCAATAGCCTGTTTGAATGTACAGCTATATTTCCACGAAAACGGCAATCTAACTGAAGAAACAATAAGTAAAGCTTACGGTTGTCCTGTAGATATAATTGCTCACGGTGTGCCTCATCGAGTATTACCAGAGCATTTAAAGGGAGGTCATAATCATGATTGATGCAATAATCAATTATCAATTTATGCAAAACGCTGTTGTCGGCGCTGTTTTAGCAAGTATTTTAACAGGCATTATAGGTGCTATTATTGTAGAGAAAAAATGGATTATGCTAAGCAGCGGTATAGCCCACTCTTCATTTGGAGGCATAGGACTTGGATATATGCTGAATTTTGAACCTATTTACGGCGCTTTCCTCTTTTCAATTCTTGCATCACTTTTAATTCCAACAATCGATAGAAGAACTGAAACCGGATCTGAAAACTTAACTGCTATGCTATGGTCGTTGGGAATGGCATTAGGAATTCTCTTTATTGCATTTACACCAGGATATCCGCCGGATATGACCTCTTATCTTTTTGGTAATATCTTAACGATTTCCATGAAAAACATAATCATCATGCTTATCGTAACAATAATTGTAACTACGACTTTATTATCATTCTACAATCACTGGAAAGCATATCTATTTGATAATGAATTTGCTTTCATCATCGGAATAAAAACAATCCTGATGGATTATATCTTATACTTTTTAATTGCTATTTCAGTAGTTGCGCTAATCAAATTGGTGGGAATCATCCTAATAATTGCATTGATGACAATACCACCTTCAATAGCGAGGTTTTATGTTAAATCTTTTAGCCGACTAATTATTGATTCTATTTTTTTAGGGTTGATATTCTCTTTGCTAGGTTTGACAATATCTTATTATTACAATATTCCATCTGGGGCTACTATTATCATTGTAAGTATAGTCGCATATATAATTTCAATGTTCATTAAAAAAGCAATCTAGGGATACCTCCCATAGATTGCTTTTTATAATAATTATTATTCACTCTTTTTCTTTGCCCGCGCATCAAGTTGTTGTTTTTTATATAAATAATGCCTTCCTGCAAATCCCATTCCAGTTCCCATAATTCCTAGAATTCCGTATAGTGCCGCAATATTTTCATCAAGCATACCAAACTTCAACCCAATACCACTATACAACGATGTTAAGATTCCCATGTAAAAAATAAATGAAAAGAATTTATACATTATAACCTCCAAAATTTGTTCTTTACATCATTATACTGAATTTTTCAAATTATTTCACTATATTCTCAAACCATTTTTGTTTCATGATAAAAGTTTTGAATAATATCACTCCTACTACACTCACGACGATGAACTCACCAATAGCAACTTGAGCCATTGAAAGAAATAGCGGCAACTGGAATACATAGTAAAGTTCAATACCGATAATAATTCCATTAACTATAACTGGCCATATAGAAGCAATAATTAAATTCTTTGATTTATTTACTAAATATACGCTTATAAACGTTGCAACTGTGCCAAAAGCAACATCCACAATCCCTAAAGGGCTAAAAAGATTGGCAATAAATGTACCTAATGTCAAACCTGGAATAAACACTGGATTAAAAAAAGCCATCAAAGTTAAGACTTCTGAAAATCTAAATTGAATATTTCCATAACTGATAGGTGCAAGTGCAATAGTCAACGTAGCATATAACGCCGCAATAATTCCGATTTGTGCAATTTTTCTTGTCATTTCATTCTCCTTTTACTAACCTAAAGACAAAAAAAGGTCGCAAAGCGACCTAATTCTCATTATAGGCGCCGTAGTTTTATTTTTTTGGACAGGAGGCTTACGAACTGTCCTTTACAATTTTATCGATTCATTATATATCAAATTTGACAATTTGACAATTATTAACTTCAACATCGGAGTAATTCTTGTTATTATTTATTACCTTATGAAAAATTCTTGCAGTTGCTCCATGAGAAACTAAAAGCACTTTTTCTCTCTTATACTTTTCTTTCAAAGAATCAATTACATTTACAACTCGATTCTCAATTTCTAAAAGAGATTCAATTCCTTCAATCCGACTCTCGCTTTCAGATTTAATAATCTCGAAGAATTGAGGATGTCTATCAAAAATATCACTGAACAACATTCCCTGTAAAGCTCCAAAAGATCTTTCCCTTAAATTTTCATCGATAACAATTTCCTTATTTATCTTGGATGCAATAATTTCAGCAGTATCGACCGCCCTTCTTTGAGGAGATGAAATTATAACATCTATATCTAAGTCTACAATCTCTTCAGAGGCCTTCAAAGCCTGCTCTTTTCCAATATCATTGAGCTTGGTGTCCAATCCTCCTTGAAGCCTGTTTTCTTTATTGTAGTCCGTTTCACCGTGTCTGATAAAATACAATTCCATTTATAAATGTCCTCTTTTCGGCACAATGCAGATAAACACCATTTCTTCATCGGTTTTATTGATAAATTGATGAATCTTATTAGCTGGAACATATGCATAAAATCCAGGTTCAACTTCATGGTCAACTCCATCGATATGAATAACACCTTTACCTTTAATAACATAATTTATATGTGGCCAATCATGCTCATGTCTAGGTGAAAATCCGTACGGCACAAGATTCACTTGTCTCATAACATGAGATTCCCAACCTTCTTCTGATCCAACCAATTTTTTCATACCTGCTCCTTTAATTCCTTCACCTATCATTTGGATATATTCAACCGAATTTCCGTTAGCTACTATCATCAAATATTCCTCCTTTTTAAATTTATACTTATATTATAAAACATTTAGAGGATTATCGCCATTTTAAATGTTATAATCTCTTGAGGGAGTGAAAGCTAATGTCGTTGACAAGAAAAAGAGAAATGATTCTAAGTGGAAATTTATATAAAGTCATTATGATTTTGTCTGCACCAATAATGCTCAACAACCTCATACAGACATTTTATAACCTCACTGATACATATTTCATCAGTAGACTGGGAAGTACTGAAATTGCAGCTATACAATTTATCTGGCCAATTATCTTCATCATTATTTCTCTAGGTACCGGTCTATCTATGGGAGCTTCCAGTATCATTTCCCAATACATAGGTTCTAGCCAATATGAAAAAGCCTCAAAAATATCTGGCCAACTGATATATTTCTCTTTGATTTTTTCATTATTCATAGGCTTTTTCGGTTTCGTTTTTTCCGAAAAAATCATCAGAACAATGGGTGCAACTGGAGCACTTCTGACATATGCCACCGACTATTTAAGCATAATATTTTTAGGCACTTTCAGTCATTTCATGCTGTTTGCTTTTATTGCCATCAAACAAGGTCAAGGAGATACAAAAACTCCTATGAAAATAAGTATTATGGCTGTTATAGCAAACATCGCCCTCGATCCACTGTTTATCTTCACTTTTGGTTTAGGTGTAAAAGGTGCTGCTATTGCAACTGTTCTTGCAAGAACAATATTCGGTACTTATGGACTATATTATTTAATATTTAAAGATAGTGGTCTTAAAATAGATTTCAACAACTTCAAATTTGACAATAAATCCATAAAAAAAATACTTAAAATCGGTATGCCTACTGCTATAGGACAATCCACAACAGCCGTCGGCTTTGCAATATTAAATATCTTTATAATCTCTTTTGGAGAAAGTATTCTAACAGCTTTTGCAATAGGTAATCGCATCAGTTCATTGGTATTCCTTCCCGTGATGGGAATAGGCACAGCTATAAGCACGATAATCGCTCAAAACCTGGGAGCAGATAATATATCCAGAGCAAAAGAAACCACATATAAATCTCTTGTCGTTGCAACTTCACTAACCATTATAACCAGTTTTTCTCTTTTATTCTTTACAGATAAACTTATTAATATATTTACAACTGATCAGTATATTATCGAACAAGGATCGGCTTATATGAAACTCATTTTATTGACTCTTCCATTAATGGGATTTTATCAAATCTTGATTGGAGTGTTTATTGGATCAGGACATACTTACCAAAGCATGTTTATGATGATAGGAAGATTGTGGCTTTTTAGGCTTCCAATGGTCATTTTATTTAAAACCTATACAAATTTAGGACCATATTCTGTATGGTACGCCATGATTCTCAGCAACTTTTTCATAGTAATAATCGGATATATCATGTTTCTACAAGGTAGCTGGCAAACCAAAATAATTAAGCCTCGAAAATTGCAACCATAAAATCATTATAAAAACTCCCTATCGAATTTTCATTTTCAACAGGGAGTTTATTTTTAATTCTAAAGAGGTAATGGATTAAATCCACTCATGATTAAAATTCCTACAATTATTGCAACTAGAAAAGAGTAGATAATCATCGGAATAGCATTTCTTCTAATAAGCTTCCCTTCCATTCCTACTACTCCAACAGTAGCAGCAACTGCTACAACGTTATTAATACATACCATGTTACCTATACCACCACCGATGACTTGAAGTGCTACAATCAATACCTGTGGCAAATGGAGTATAGTTGCTGTCTCAAATTGTAAAGATGAGAATAAAATATTTGATACTGTGTTAGATCCAGACATGAATGCCCCTAGTACACCTATAAACGGAGCGACAAAAACATAACCTCGACCTGCTAAATCTGCAAGTGTTTTAGCCATTTCAGTTAACATACTGTCAAGACCCGCACCATTAATGCCTGAATTAAGCATAAGTTGCACTAAAGCAATACCGGCAAACAATGCAATCGCCGCACCACTAATCTGTTTAAAAGTACTTTTCCAAGCAGTTTTAACACTCTCTTTATCCATACCATGAATGAAATGAGTCAATAATGCAACCAATACAAAAGGAATTGTTCCTGGCAAATACGCCCATTTAAGAGCATAATCCAATCCGGTTCCCATAACGTTCGGTAAAACAATTTTTTGTGAAACCAATATTTCTTTTAACCCTAACCCTGGAATTCGTGTAATTACAAGAATAATTGCGATTAATGCATATGGAATCCATGCCTTTAATAAAGACATATTAGATTCTTTTGTTTCTCCAAGATTAGAATTTGAATTCCAATCAGCATCCCATTCTTTTTTTGGTGGAAAATCCCAAATTTCTTTTGGCATTAAAAAACCTTTTTTTGCTGCAAATACAACAATACCTAATCCAATAAACGCTCCTCCGAGAGATGGCAATTCTGGTCCAAATACCGTAGCAATAAATATGTACGGAATGGTAAAAGATAGTCCTGCAAAAATAGCAAATGGTGCCACTTGCAATCCAGCTTTAATACTTTTTTCTTTGCCAAAGAACTTAGTCATTAACACAACCGCCAATAATGGAACAAACGTACCTACCACACTATGTATAATTGCTACCCATTGGGTCAATGCCATTTGAAAAGCAGTTGAATCTGCTCCTATGGCTTCTAAATTACTTGATAAAGTACTCATCGCACCAAAAATAGGTGTTCCTACAGCGCCAAATGCAACTGGTGTAGAGTTCATAACCAAAGCAACCATTGCTGCTGCTAAAGCTGGAAACCCTAAGCCTACAAGAAGTGGTCCTGCAAGAGCTGCCGGAGTACCGAATCCTGCCGCGCCTTCAATAAAAGCTTCAAACATCCATGCAATAATCAATACTTGAATTCTTTTATCCTTAGTTATTCCACTAAAGCCATTGTTAATAGTTGCCATAGCTCCAGATTGCTTTAATGTGTTGAGTATTAAAATTGCTCCAAAGATAATAATCAATACATCTAAAGCTTTTAATACACCGAAAACAGAAAATCCCAAGACGCTCATAAAATCCATTTTCCAAACGGATAAAGCGACAATCGCAGCGATTCCCCAAGATACCGGCAAGGCTTTTTTTGCTCCCCAGTTCATTCCTACCATCAAAATAATAGTTACTAAAATTGGTATAAATGCTATTAAAGCATACATTACGTTATTCCCCCTTTTTATTATCTTATAATAACCGAAACTCCATCTGGAATTACTGTTATTTGATACTCCTTAGATTCCAACAATGTTGCTGCTTTTTTAATAGCTGAATCAATATCCTTTGCATAGTGCATATGCATACCTTTTACAATATTTTCGTTCGTATCTGTCACCATAATCACTTCATGCTTCATTAAAATTCTTGCAAGAACTTGAGATTCCCACTGATCAGGAATCGTCTCATTTCTTCCCTTAGAGAGGATTTCTTCCATAATATTTTTTGGGCTCTCTGCCTCTTTAAAAGTATTATAAAATGCTTCTCCGCCATGACCATCACTACATTCACTAACCATTATTATAATGCCGTTATCATTAACAGACGCTTCTGCTGCAGTCATTCCTTTAACCGATTGGTAGATATTCTGATCTAATGGATATCCGCCATTTGTAGTAATAACTATATCTGCTTTGGCATTTTCAACACCCGCCAACTCATCGACAAAATCACATCCAGCATAATGAGCATCTTCTCTGTTACCTGCAAAAGCTTTAATAACCTTTTTATCAGCATCTATTACCACATTAAGAATAAAAGCGAGATTTGACTTTTCTGCTGCATAAAGCATATCGATATGCAATGGATTATTTTTCAATATCCCTGTTCTCGCATACTCCGAATCAATAAACTCTGAGCAATGATTCGCCAACACCGTTTCATAACTGGCGATTCCTGGCAAAATACTCTTTCTCCCACCAGAAAAACCAGCAAAGAAATGTGGCTCGATAAATCCTTCTGCTATTAAAAGATCAGCATCTATTGCCACCTTGTTAAGCAATAAAGAACCTCCCGATGGTAATATTCCTATATGAGTCATCTCGTCTTTTTTACTGTCATGCATCACGATATTAATCGAATCAACAATCTCATCACCGTATTTATCTCTAAGTTCTGCATCTGTAGATGCTCTATGTGCTCCTGTTGCTACAAGAATCGTAATCTCTGCTTTAGAATTAACCCTTTTAATCTCTTCTAACAATACCGGCATGGTCACATGAGAAGGTACAGGTCTCGTATGGTCACTTGATATGATTACAATATTCTTCTTGTCTTTAGCTAAATCTGCGAGCAAAGGTGAGTTGATAGGATTCATCAACGCCTCCTTTACAAGCTCAGTCTCTGTTTTTAAAGGTTTATAGTCATGGGCTTTTGATACTAGTACTTCTTTTAGTTGATTTTCTGGAATATTAACTATTTTATGACCTCTTCCATAAGGAACTCTAACTTCCATTTTACACATCTCCTAAAGATCAAATATTTTCCCTGGATTCATAATGTTATTGGGATCAAAAGCTTTCTTGATTGTTCTCATAAGAACCATCTCAGCAGGACTCACCAATTCATCCATATATTTTTTACGTTTTAAACCGATACCATGTTCTCCACTAATCTTGCCACCTAAGTTCCTTACTTCATCGTAAAGTTCTAATAATGCTTTTTCTTCAATCTCATACCATTTCTCCATTGTAGAATCAGGATTTTTGACTAAAGTCGTATGTAGATTACCATCACCTGCATGGCCGTAAGATGGCATCTTAATATCATATTTATCTGCAATTTTTTGAATCTTTGGCATTAATTTCGCAATAGAACCGATTGGCACAACAATATCCTCAAGGCTTTGATGAGGTGAATAAACTTTAAAAGCCTCTGCAATATTTCTTCTAACAGACCAAACTCTTTCTTGCGTTGTATAATTATCAGCTACATAAACTTCAATAGCTCCATTATCAATGCATAATTCACCGATCACTTCTGCATCTTCATCAACTTGATTCTGCTTCGTACCATCAACTTCAATCAGTAGCATAGAACCTGCTTTTTGATAAGGTAAATGCTCGTTCAAGTAATCGCAAGCTGTGTGTACAGATAATTTATCCATAAACTCTATAGAAGTTGGTATTATTC
>DAOUQP010000158.1 GCA_030625575.1 Eubacteriales bacterium
GCTATAAAAGGAGGTGCTTTGCCTAAGTTTGGATCAGGTAGAATGCTACCCCCTTTTGATGAAATAGCCTTTGGTTTATCAAATGAAGGTGATTTTTCAGAGCCTTTTAAAACGGATTTTGGTTGGCATATATTAAAATTATTAAAAAAACTACCAGTTGGAAGTTTTGAAGACCAGTATTCTCAAATAGAAGAGAAGATCGAAAAAGGAAGTAGATCAAAATATGTGAAAAAAGCATTGGCTGAAAATTTGGAGAACAATTATGAAATTTCGGAAAACAGAAATGTATTGAACTCATTTTATGAGATTAACGTTCAGGCAATGAAATCAGACGAAGTATTATTGGCAATTGAAAATGATTCTTTCACTGCAAATGACTTTTATGAATATTCTTTGAATAAAAGAAATCAAAATATAAGTGAAAGCTATGAAGATTTTAAGGTTGAAAAAATTATAGATTATTATAAAAGTAATTTAGAATTTACGAATAAGGAATTCGCAGAAACTTTTCATGAATACAAAGACGGTTTGTTATTGTTTGAATTATTACAAAAATATATTTGGGAGAAATCTGAGAAGGATTCTATAGGACTGAAAGAGTACTATAATGACAATAAAAACAAATATGTCTGGAAAGAAAGAGGCGAGCTGACTATTGCCAGTTGTACTGCTTTAAACAAAGCGAAATTAGTACAACAATACTTAGAAAATGGCGAATTATTAGAAGAAATTAAAGATAAAGTTAATGAAGGAGCAACAATTCATGTTCTTTTCAGTAGTGGAATATTAGAAAAAGGCAGTAATAAACTGCCCATAAAATATGAAATGGAGGTTGGCGTGAGTGAGATTTATAATGAGGAACAAAACCAATATACGATCATAAGATTGGATAAATTACTTCCTCCGACCAATAAAGAATTAAATGAAACTAGAGGTGAGGTAGTTAACGATTATCAAAATTTTTTAGAAGAAGAATGGGTTCAGAGCTTAAGGGAAAAGTACAAGATAGATATAAATAAAGGAGCATATAAGAAATTAAAAGCTCAACACGGGGAAGAATAATGAAATACAGTCTATACATATTAATTATATTTAGTTTATTTTCATGTAATGAACAGGGTGAAAAAAGTAATGCAGTGGCCCGTGTTTACAATATATATTTATACGAAGAAGATCTGCAGGAAAAAATGCCTACTGACTTAAGTAAAGAAGATAGTATTTTATTCAGAACCAGCTATATTAATGCTTGGGCCATGGAACAGTTATTACTAAAAAAAGCAAAATTAAATATTGGAGATGAAAATGAGGATATTCGTTCTTTGATAGAGAAGTACGAAAGAGAATTGTTGATCGATAAATATAAGCAAGCTGTTGTGCAGCAAGAGTTAGACACCGTTTTTTTAGAATATGATATAGAAGAATATTATCAAAATAATAAAGCTATTTTTAGATTAAATGAAAACTTGGTACAGCTTAGGTATATTCATTTCGATAATGATATGAATGATGAGCGTGAGATTATTCGTTTATTTAAATCTAATAAAAAAGAGGATATTAACGAACTTATTGATAGAGAATTAGAATTTAATTCATTTAATTTTAATGATAGCATTTGGATTAGTCAAAATGATGTAATTAAAAAACTGCCCTTTCTTAAAGCGGAAAGTAAGTTAAAAAAGAATAAATTTATGCAAAAAGAAGACTCTTTAGGAGTATATTTGCTGACAATTAATAAGGTCCTGTATAGAAACGACATAGCACCTAAAAGCTATGTAACTTCATCAATTGAACGTATGATTCTGCACAAAAGAAAATTAGAATTGGCAGAAATAATCGAGAGAACTTTAGTTAGCGATGCAATAGAGAACAAACAATATGAACTTTATAATAATGAATAAAAAAATAGTATTTATACTTTGTATTTGGGTTGGTTTCCAATTAAATGCACAGGAAAAGATAAAGGTAGATGGTGTAGATGCGGTAATTGGGAAGAACATTGTACTCGATTCAGAGATAAATTCTTTTAAGGAAGAGTTGATCCAGCAAAGTGGAGGAGAAATGGAAATATCCAATTGTGAAATGTTAGAGCAAATAATGCATAGAAAACTGCTCGCCCACCATGCTGTTATCGATAGTCTTTTTGTGAGTGATGCTGAAATAGAAGGGAATGTTCAAAGAAAATTGGCTTATTTTTCACAACAGCTGGGTTCTCCGGAAAAAATGCTTGAAATGTATGGATTTGATACAATGAAGGATCTTAAAGATGAATTGTATAGGGTTGAAAAAGAAAGTATGTTGATCAGTAAAATGCAACAAGAACTAACTATGGATGTCGATATTACTCCAGAAGAAGTAAAAAGATATTATACAAGTCTCGAAGAGGAAGATAATTTACCGGAAATTGGTACGGAAATAGAAATATCACAGATAGTTTTAATTGCTAATCCGACTATTGATAATATCAAGGAAGCGATTAACAAACTTAAGGAAATAAAAAAAGAAGTTGAAGAAGGAGGAAGCTTCAAGATGAAAGCTATACTTTATTCAGATGACCCTGCTGTTACTCAAAATAGTGGTTTATACACTATTGATAGAAATAGTCAGTTTGTGAAGGAATTTAAGGAAGCAGCATTTAGCCTGGAAGAAGGTGAAATTTCTGATCCATTTAAATCTGATTTTGGTTACCATATTTTGACCGTGGAAAGAGTTAAGGGTAAGCAAAGGGATGTTAGACATATATTAATTAAACCTAAGGTGGATAATGAGATTTATGCCAAGGCAAAGGACTCTTTGTCAAAATATAGAGAAGATATTTTAAGACATAAAATTACTTTTGAAGAGGCTGTTTTAAGATATTCTCAAGATAAGGACACAAGATTAAATCAAGGTGTGATCGTAAATAGCGAATCGAGAGATACACATTTTGATCTAACTAGAATGCCACCTGATTTATATGCTAAAGTTGGTAACCTCAAAAAAGGGGACATAAGTGAAGTATTTTTTGAAGAAACTAGAGAAGGAGAGAAGACATTTAAAATCATTCTTCTAAAAAGTAAAACTGATGCACATACGGCAGATCTTTCTCAGGATTATGTTAAAATAAAAAATTTGGCGATACAAAAGAAGAAAGCGGAGCTTATTGAAAAATGGGCCAATGAGGTTATCCAAGATACCTACATCAAGATAAGTAGTGGCTATTCAGATTGTGAATTTGAAAGCAATTGGGCAAAAAATTAATTCTACTATATGTCTGATGTAAATACAATTAATGATCTGGTACTCGATTATAACTACTTAAAAAAAGAGATTTCAAAAGTTATTGTTGGTCAACATGATGCTATAAATCATGTTTTGCTTTCCGTATTATGTGGCGGACATTCTCTCTTAATTGGTGTACCTGGTCTGGCAAAAACACTATTGGTACACACTGTTGCTGAAGTGTTGGGTCTGAATTTTAAAAGGATACAATTTACACCCGATTTGATGCCTTCAGATATACTTGGGAGTGAAATTTTAGATAAAAATAGAAATTTCAAATTTATCAAAGGACCGGTTTTTTCGAACATTATTTTGGCCGACGAGATAAACAGGACCCCCCCTAAAACACAGGCTGCTCTCTTGGAAGCAATGCAAGAGCGATCGGTTACCATCGCTGGGCATAACTACAAGTTAGAATTACCATTTTTTGTTCTCGCTACGCAAAATCCAATAGAACAAGAGGGGACATATCCTTTACCAGAGGCGCAGCTAGATCGATTTATGTTCTCAATTTATTTAAATTATCCAACGTTTGAAGAGGAAGTAATAGTGGCAAAAAATACAACAAACGATGAGATCGTAAAGCTTAAATCAATCTTATCTGCTCAAGAGATAATAAATTATCAGCATGCGATTAGAAGAATTCCGGTTGCCGATAATGTTGTGGAGTACGCCGTGAACTTAGTAACTAAAACCAGACCGGAATCAAATTTATCGCCTGAAATTGTAAAGAATTATATCGAATGGGGTGCAGGCCCAAGAGCCTCACAAAACTTG
>DAOUQP010000105.1 GCA_030625575.1 Eubacteriales bacterium
GATTCTTTTGTTGAAAATTATAAAAATGTTGGAAATTATTATATTTCAGGGACACCAGGGATGGTTGATTTCATTACTGATAAATTAATTGATTCAGGTATTGAAAAAACAAATATCAAGACAGATTTATTTGTGGGTTATTAGAAAAATTTGTTGCAGTCCTTAAAAATGAAATGGAATTCCAATACTTACTTCAAAATTATATAACTATACGATAAATGAGTTCTTCTTGTATTTTTGTGTTTACGGGTTTAAACTACAAGTATAAAAGAGGATGATTTATTATGTTGAATTTAAAAGCCGATTCTCAAAGGTATACCGAATATAAGTATTATGTTGAAGATTTGATGCAAAGCGATGTTGTAAATTCCATGCAGAGATTTATCCATCATAAAGATATCACATGCCTTGAGCATAGCATAGATGTATCATATAAAAGTTTTTTAGTGTGTAAACGCTTGGGTCTTGACCATAAATCAGCCGCAAGAGGCGCACTGCTACATGATTTGTTTTTATATGACTGGCACACTCCAAAAGCAGAAATATCACGTAAGGGCCTTCATGGTTTTACACATCCATACACTGCTCTTAAAAACGCCACAAAACATTTCAGTTTGAATAATTTAGAAAAAGATATTATCGTAAAACATATGTGGCCATTGACTATAAAATTACCGAAATACAAAGAGTCATTCATTGTTATGATGGTGGATAAATACTGTGCAATCAGTGAATCGATAAATTTTAGGCGTAAAACTGATATTGATAAATTTATAAAAGCAATGAAATAAAAGCTATTGAGAACTCAAAATTCTCTATAGCTTTTATAAATTGATCAATATTATATTTCTTAAATATCATTAATTTGGAGATGTTACTTATGAAAATTCATTTAAATAACAATCAAATTCAAAAATTGAAGAAAAATTATTATAAAAATATCAATATCATCAACTTTTCAAAAGCATACCCATTAACAAGACTGGATTTTGTAAATGATTCAATCATTTTATCAGGCACAAGTGATAATCCCTGGACTTATATCAGTCTCGATAAAGAGAACGATATGGACAAATTGATGGAAAAACTCAGAGAAAAAGATAAACATATCGCTATATTCGATAGATCTGTTTTAGATTATTATGAATCCAACTATGAAATCGAATGGAAACTATCATGTGAAAAATATGTTTATGAAAACGATAAAATTTTAAAATCGGAGGATGTTTATGAATTAACTAAAGATGATGCTTATTATATACAAGAAAATAATTCATATAATAGTTTTACCGATATAGAATATATCAAATTTCGAATACAAAACGGCATAGGACTAGGAATAAAAATTCATGATAAATTAGTTGCATGGGTTATGACTCATGATGATGGCGCTATTGGATTTATGCATGTACTCGAAAATTATAGAAATAAAGGATATGCTCTAAAACTGACTAACGAAATTATTAGAAGATTACTATATATTGACGATTTGCCTTTTGTGCATATCGAAAAAAATAATGAAAAATCTATAAAACTAGCAGAAAAAGCAGGCTTCAAATATTTCGGAGATGTTTATTGGATTAAGATAAAGTAGAAAAAACAGTTTTGCATATTGATAAAAAACAATCCAGATTAACTTAATTTCGTTTAAGTTAATCTGGATTAAGTAAAACATTGTATACGGTATATATTTCATATAGCGAGTAGATGTATTTTGATATTTATTTATAAGTTGTATAATCTCTAAAGCGCTTTCATTAGAAATTCATAAAAATTTCTTCCAAGTATGCCAATTATGATTTTCTCATCCATTCCTCTATTTAAAAGCTCTTCAGTTATCTTGACAACTTCGCTGTGATCATCGATTACATCGTATTTTTTCCCGGTATTATAATATTTATTGCATAAATCAAAACCAAAACCGACATTTTTATCTCCAGCTATATTTATCATATACTCTATATGGTCACACAACTTACTGATGTTTTGCTCGTTTTCATTCTCTGAAATAATTGTCTTATAACCATTAACTCCGATAACTCCACCATTCTCACCAATTTGCCTTATCTGATTATCAGTAAGATTTCTCGTTAGATTATTCAATACTCTGGCATTGGAGTGAGAAGCAATAAAAGGTTTCTTTGAATATTTGATTACATCTTCAAATCCTTCATCATTTAGATGACTAACATCAAGGAATATTCCAAGTTCTTCTGCGCTTTGAACGACTTTTATCCCAAACGGCGTTAAACCACCTCTTATACCTTCTTCAGGATTTCTAAAATAACTACCATCTGCAACAAAATTCCTTCTGCTCCATGTCAGTCCTAGTCCTCTTACACCCAATCTATAAAATGTATTTAGAAATGATAGATCCATACCTATCGGTTCTGCACCTTCTAAGCTTATCAGTATTCCAATTTTACCTGTGGTTTCAATTTTTTCTAAATCATTTTTATTTTTAACAACAAAGAAATTTTCACTGCACTCTAAAACATCTTCATATATTGCCTCAATCTGCCTTATAGCCATCTTTAGAGCCATATCGGGCAAGAATTCGCTTTCTACAAATATTGCAGCGATGATTAAATTGAACGAGCTCTTTCTGAAATCATCTAAAAAATACTTGTTCAATATCTTTACTTCACCATTTTTTCTATATTTACATATTATTCCACCCAAATCAAGATGACTGTCTACCAAAATATTTTCTTCATGTAATTTTTTTATCTTACTATCCATATGCTTACCAACTCTCTTATAATATAATTTCATCTTTCAACTCTAAATCATAGATTTTATAACGTTTTTTTTGTAAAATAATATAAACATTTACTTATATATAATTTCAAGTTCTTTCTTATCATATCAAAAATATTTCTTATTAAGAAGTATGATAATAAGATTTTTTATCGAGGAGGATTTATGAAACCTAAAGTACTTAAAAAAGGTGATAAAGTCGCTATCATTTCACCAGCATCTCCAACTACAAAAGAAAAAGTAGAAAAAGCTAGATTGGCAGTAGAGAAAATTGGATTGACACCAATTGTATATCCGAGTTGCTTATCCAATCATGGTCATTTATCTGGAACTGATAATATCAGAGCAAAAGATATTAATGACGCGTTTGAAAACAAAGAAATTTCAGGTATTATTTGTTTAAAAGGCGGTTATGGAACTCCAAGGCTTTTAAATTTAATCGATTATGAAATAATAAAAAAGAATCCGAAATATTTCATAGGCTATAGCGATATAACAGGCTTGCACATTGCTTTAAACAAGATGTGCAATCTAGTAACCTATCACGGCCCAATGGCTGCAGCTGGTTGGATAAACCATCTTGATGACTACACTTTAGAATATTTGGAAAAATCTCTATATAGCAAGGAATCTCTGGGTATTATTGAGAATCCCGAAGGTGAAAAAATTGAGACTCTTTATTCTGGAACATGCGAAGGTGAAATAGTCGGTGGAAATTTATCCTTATTGGTTACTACCTTAGGTTCTCCTTATGAAATAGATACAAAAGATAAAATAATTTTCATTGAAGAGGTAACAGAACATAATTATAAAATCGATAGAATGCTTATGTCATTGGATCTTGCTGGCAAATTTTCCGATTGCAGTGGAATTATATTGGGAACATTCTCAAAATGCGAACCTGATACTAAAGCTGATAATTTCAAGGACTTGGATTTAATGACTGTCTTTAATGAAATAATAGGTAAATATAAAAAACCAACGGTTTATAATTTCAGAGCTGGTCATAATTACCCACAACCGACATTTCCTTTCGGTGTGAAAGTAAAATTAAATGCTGATGATGCCACTATTGAGTTTTTAGAACCATCAAACATATAGGTGATAAAATGAAAAATTTAAAAAGTACGATTGAAAATATTTTAGATTCTTCAAATTGTAATTATAGTTTTGTTTTGAAAGATCTGTCAACTGGTGAAATTATCGAATTAAATGACAAGGAGAGATTCAATTCAGCCAGCATAATCAAACTTTTTTATCTTTATGAAGCACTTCATCAAGTAGATAAAGAAGTCTTATCTTTAGACGATATATTTTTACTGGAAAACAAGGAAAAAGTCGGTGGCGCCGGCGTTCTAAACATGCTTCATAATAATTTAGAACTTACCTTGAAAGATCTTTTGATCTTAATGATATCTATCAGTGACAACACTGCTACAAACATTCTATTTGATATTCTTGGAAAAGATAATATTAATCAAAGCATGAACAATATTGATATTAAAGATACTTTAGTTGCTAGAAAACTTATGAGAGTAATTCCTGGGGTATATAATTATACTAGTGCAAGCGACACTGCTAAAATATTGGAAGAATTATTTACTTCAAATACTTTATCAAAGAATTCATGCACTTTAGCTTTAGATATATTAAAATTACAAAAACATAATGAAAGTCTATCGAGAAACTTGATTGAATGTTCAAATTGCGGCAAATTAATTGGGCATTTGAATACATGTCCGTCATGTAATGCATACATTGGAGATATATCACCTAAAATAGTTGAATTTCCACATAAAACCGGTGAAATAACAGGAATTGTACACGACGCAGGGATACTAAAGGTCAATGATAAAAACTATATTGTCGTTTTATTGACTTCTGATCATGAAGATAATCATAAGGCAAAAAAAATTATGGGAAACATAGGACATTTGATATACACTCATCTTAAGAATGGAGATATTTATGCTTAGAGATACGTTTTTAGAAATAAACCTGGATAATCTAGAATTCAATATAAACCTGATAAGATCAAAACTAAATGAAAATGTAAAGATCTGTGCAGTTATAAAAGCGGATGCATATGGTCATGGAGCTATAAGCATAGCTAAAAAACTCATTGAACTTGATGTTGAATATTTAGCAGTAGCAACACTTGTCGAGGCTCTTGAACTAAGAGACTATTTTAAATCTGCTAAAATTTTAATTATGGGTTATACTCAAGATTACAATTTAAAACATGTTGTAAATGCCGGCATCACTCAAACTATATTTTCATATGAACAAGGAGTTATTTTAGATGGATTATCTAAAGAGAAAGAAGTCATCTCCAATGTTCATATAAAATATGATACAGGTTTTAACAGACTTGGATTTAAAGATAATTTTGAGAGTATTGAAGAAATATTGAAAATATCAAAACTCTCAAACGTACATATCGAAGGTATGTTTTCACACTTTTCACTTAGTGACTCTGGTAGAGATAAAGTACAGTTCAATAAATTTGCCAAAGTCATTGAATTGTTAAAAGAAAACAATCTCAATATCGATTTAACCCATATATCAGATAGCATCGCATCTATCAGATATCCAGAGTACTCTTTGGATATGGTTAGATTAGGCGCTTTAATATACGGATATCAATCCACAAACGATATACAGATTCCACTAAAATCTGTAATGACATTCAAAACCAAGATTAGTCATATCAAAGAAATTTCAAAGGGTGAACATTTAGGTTATGATGAAAATTGGACTGCAGATGCTAAGATGAAAATCGCCACCTTGCCATTTGGGTACGCCGACGGTTACCCTAGAAAAACAAGCGAAGACACTTTTGTAACTATAGGTGGCAAGAAAGCTAAAATACTAGGTCTGTTGTGCATGGATCAATGTATGGTTGATGTAACTGATGTGGAAAACATAAAAGTTGGAGATGAAGTTACAATTTTTTCAGATGGAAATAACAACACAATGGATTTAAATACTCTTTCTAGAATTTCCGGTACAAATAAAAACAGTTTATTATGTGCCATGAATAGGCGTACACCTAAGGTATATATTGAAACTGGGAAAATAATTGAAACTAAATATTATTTACTTAAAGGAGACCCTAATGAATATCAATAATAGAATTGAAGAAATATATAAAGATCTAGTCAATATCAGAAGAGATTTTCATATGCATCCCGAACTAGGTTTTGAAGAATTTAGAACTCAAGAGAAAATAATTGAATACCTAGAATCTTATGGAATCAAAAACATTCAAAAGATTGCAAAAACCGGTGTAATGGCAATAATTGAAGGAAGTAAATCGGGAATTGGAAACGTTGTTGCTCTTAGGGCGGATATCGACGCTTTACCTATTACCGAGGAGTTCGATTCAGATTACAAATCACAAAACGATGGCAAAATGCACGCATGCGGTCATGATGTTCATACGACGATTTTACTCGGCGCTGCAAAAATTTTAAATGAAATAAAATATCAATTTGCTGGAAGTGTAAAACTACTTTTCCAACCTGCCGAAGAAACAACTGGTGGCGCTATGCCGATGATAGAAGAAGGATGTTTGGAAAATCCAAGCGTTGATTATGCGCTGGGTTTACATGTAATGCCGTATTATGATTACGGGCATGTTGAATTTAAATACGATAAATTAAATGCTTCTTCTGATAATGTTGAAATTATAATAAATGGTAAATCAGGTCATGGAGCATATCCCGAAACTTCAGTCGATGCAATTGTTATTTCTTCTTATGTTATTGGGGCGCTTCAATCGATAGTAAGCAGAAATATATCTCCGCTTAATTCAGCAGTTTTATCTTTTGGTAAAATCAACGGTGGAACAAAAGAAAATATTATAAGTGATAAAGTAACTATTGTCGGTACTCTTAGAACATTAGATTCTGAGACAAGAAGTTTTATGAAAACAAAAATAATTGATATCGTTGAAAATACATCAAAGGCTTTCGGCGGTGTCGGTGAAGTTAATATTCATCCTGGATATGAACCGTTGATTAATGACAATGAATTGATTGATATTTTTATTCAAACGGCTAAAGAAGAGTTAGAAGAAGATAAAATTCACATGAAGGAATTTCCCAGCCTCGGCGCGGAAGACTTTTCGTATTTTTCAAATAGAGTCAAAGGCGCTTTCTATCATTTAGGCTGTGGAAATAAAGAACTTGGTATAACTGCCACGCTTCATAACAGCAACTTTGCTGTCGATGAAAGATGTATAAAAACTGGAGTGTTGATGCAAGTAAAAAACACATTGAAACTTTTA
>DAOUQP010000191.1 GCA_030625575.1 Eubacteriales bacterium
CTGGTAGAAGTGCGAAAGCAGCAAAAGAAACGACAGAAATGATCGACTTATCAATCAGAAAAGTAGAAGAAGGATATGAAATAGCAAACGATACAGCGTCTGCTCTTAAGAAAATTGTGGAAGGTGTTGAGACTGCTGAAAACATTGTAGAAATAATAGCTGAAGCGTCTAATCAACAGGCATCTGCCATAGCTGAAATAGACAGCGGAGTAGGTCAAATTTCACAAGTTACTCAAGTAAATACAGCGACTTCAGAAGAAAGTGCGTCAGCAAGTGAGGAAATGGCATCTCAGGCACAGATATTAAAAGCTCTAATCAATTCATTTAAATTAAAAGGTTATAAAACAAATGAAAATAAAAATACATTTATTGAAGAAAAAGTTGCAAAAAAAGAACGTGTAAAAATTGATCTTGATGATGATTATGGAAAATATTAATTAAGGGTATAGAGAAACCACTGCTAAGAAAAATATTCTGCGCAGTGGTTTTTTTTATAATTTTTCATAAATAAAATCTATAATATTCCGATAAAATTAATATATCTTTATTAAAGAATTTATTCAGGGGGAATAGTTATGTCGATTGGGAAAAAATTAGCGGTGGTAATGTCAACATTGTTACTGACAACTTTTGGTGTTGTGTTTATTTTGATTAATAGTTTTATTGCGGATGTGTTTAAAGATATGGCAACAATGTCTTCAGCAAGAAAAATAGCAAGTATAAAATTTTCTATTGGAATTACATCATTTAGTGCGGCTTTTTTAATAATCGTAATATTTCTATTTATAATTAATAGGTATCTGACGAAACCGCTTAAGCAAATTTCTTTATACTCAGATCAATTGGCAAAAGGAAATTTAAATGTGAATATTAAAGATGATCAATTGAAAAGAAAAGATGAAATCGGTGATTTGTCACGTTCGTTTAATCAGATGATTCAAGAATATAAAAAACAATCTGAAATAATCAGCAACATAGCTGATGGAAAGATTGATAACGAGATAAATGTCAGGTCGGATGATGATGAATTGAATCTAAATCTTGTGAAAATGGTTAAGAATATTGATGAAATGTATGATGTTATTAAAGAAGTCTCAAAGGATACTAAACAAGGCTTGTTGAGAAATGAATACGATATCTCTCATTTGAAAGGCATCTGGGGAAATGTTGCTACAGAATTGGATTCGACTTATAAAGGATATACAAAGATATTTGATTCTTTGCCAATAACAATAGCTGCGTTTGATAAAGAGTATAATATTCAGTTTGTGAATAAAACTGGAGAAGAACTTTTAGGAAAAGATACAAATCAATTAAGTGGAACAAAATGTTTTGATAGTTTTAAAACAGAGCATTGCAACACTGAAAAATGTGCATGTAATAGAGCGATGATAGAGAAAACTACGATTCAAGAAGAGACGGTTTCAAATATTTATGATGAACCGATGTATATTAATTATGCTGGGATGCCTCTTGAAGATAAAGAAGGAAATGTTATCGGTGCAATTGAAATTATGATGGATCAAACTGAGATTAAGACAAAAGAGCGCATTGATAAAAAACAAGCTGATTATCGCGCAATTGAGCTTAAGAAAGTTGTCGACAATCTTGATCAATTTTCAAAAGGCGACTTAAGCATTGTCGCTAGTACAACTGAGGGTGATGAAGACACGAAAATACTTGAAGTGGCTTTTAAAGTTATCAATGATAGGATCAATATAATTATTCATGAGTTGAATTCATACATTAGCGAAATTTCAGATGTGCTTGAAAAAATGACTGAAAAAGACTTAACTGCTGGAATAGATAGAGAATATCTTGGAGATTTTATTAGTTTAAAAAATTCAATTAATTTTATTACAAAACAGTTTAATGAAATATTCAACGAGATAAATGTTGCGGTAGAGCAAGTTGAGACTGGGACGGTGCAAGTAGCTGAATCTAGTCAAAACTTATCACAAGGTGCCGCAGAGCAGGCAAGTTCTGTAGAGCAGATAAGTGCAACTGTTACAGAGATTGCAGAGCAAACCAAAGAAAATGCTAAGAATGCTTCTAAGGCAAGTATGATTTCAAACACTGCTAAAAATGATGCGTTGAATGGAGATAAGCAAATGCAGCTTATGCTGGAGGCGATGGGCGATATTAAAGAATCATCCAACAATATCGGGAAGATAATAAAAGTAATTGACGAGATTGCCTTCCAAACGAATATTTTAGCGCTTAATGCAGCAGTGGAAGCGGCTAGGGCGGGAGAACATGGAAAAGGTTTTGCTGTAGTTGCTGAAGAAGTGAGAAACTTGGCTGGTAGAAGTGCGAAAGCAGCAAAAGAAACGACAGAAATGATCGACTTATCAATCAGAAAAGTAGAAGAAGGATATGAAATAGCAAACGATACAGCGTCTGCTCTTAAGAAAATTGTGGAAGGTGTTGAGACTGCTG
>DAOUQP010000166.1 GCA_030625575.1 Eubacteriales bacterium
ATATTTCATGATACTTATTCTAATTATCCTTTGGTTCCGGATATTTTAAATGATGAAGATATTAAAGATAGATTTTTTTATGCTTGTATGGGATGGATCGGAAGGAATCCGTTTCTTAACTGGATTCACAGGAGAGATGTGGAGAAATGTCGTATCGAGCAGAGAGAAGCTCTGAAAATAGGGGCGAAAGCAGCGTCGGATTATTTAAATGATGATAGGTTTTTAATGCTGGAAGAGGCACTGGAAATTTCATATGACAGATTGGATGAAGTTATAGATGAATACAAGAAATTGACAAAAAGTTGGAAAGAATTTATTGAGCGGAGGAGAAGGAATGAAAATATTAATTGTTAACCATTTTCCTTTAGAGGGATCTGGAAGTGGAGTTTACACACATAACTTGGCAAAAGAATTAAGTGATATGGGTCATGAAGTAAGGGTGATTTTTCCAGAGCATACCAACGTGGAGTATGAAGGATTCATATCAAGGACGATTTTATTCAACAACGGATACAATGAAGAATATGATTTGGATTTTAATTTTCCTTGTTTTACATCACACCCTAGGAGCAACAACACTTTTTATAAGTTAAGTGAATTTCAGATTAATCAGTATATAAAGGCGTTTGAAAAGATTGTCTTTGAAGAAATCGAGCAGTTCGAGCCGGATATAATTCACGCTCAACATTTGTGGATAACGCCGTATATAGCATCTAAAACCGATATTCCGTATGTTGTCACTGCCCATGGAACCGACTTGAAGGGATTTGTTAAAGACAGCAGATATCATACCTATGCGCTGGAAGGAGCTAAAAAGGCCAGTAAGATTATAACTATTTCAAAACAGGTGGATAGAGAGGTTTCAGAGTTATATGAAGTGGATGATGATAAAAAGCAAATGGTTATGAATGGATATGATGAGGATTTATTCTTGCCACTGGATATTGATAGAAATCTAATTTTAAAAGAATTCGGAATAGATATCGACTACAAAAAAATTGTTTCGTTTGCAGGAAAATTAACTCATTTTAAAGGGGTCGATGTGCTTCTAAAAGCGGCTAAAATCTATGAGAGGGATTCAGATGAAGAAGTTGCAACTATTATCGCCGGTAATGGAGAGCTGTATGAAGAGTTGAATCTATTGAAAGATCAACTTGAACTTAATAATATTTACTTTCTGGGGCATATAAATCAAAAGCAACTGGTTAAACTTTTCAACATTGCCGATGTGAGTACGGTTCCATCGAGAACGGAACCTTTTGGACTTGTTGCCATTGAAGCCCTTGCCTGTGGAACTCCTGTAGTAGGTACAAATCAAGGAGGGCTTCCTGATTTCATTACCAGTGATGTAGGCAGGTTGGTTGGCGTAGGTGATGATATGGAACTTGCTTATGCGATAATAGATGAACTTATTCGCAGTGATAAGGAGGAAAGGTCTAAAGGGTGTTATAAGTATGCAAAGGAAAACTTTTCTTGGAAACACTCTATAGTTGAAGTAGAAGATATTTATAAAAAAGTATTAGGCATCTAATAAGGGGGATTTTATGAATATATCAGTAGTGATTCCGACGTATTGGAGCAGGAAAAAGGGAATGCCTTGGGTAGAGGGAGATATTGTCTATGATCATCCTACTCCACTCGATGGTGAAGAGACATTAGGGAGAACGCTTGAGAGTATGAAAATGCTGAAAAATAAACAGTTCAAACTTATCATTCCTGTTTGCCCTACTACGGAAGAGATTGAAGATGAAGCTGAAAAGAGAGTTAGAGAAATAGTGGAAAAGGCGAATTTAACTTTTCCTACGTATATTTTTACTCTGAAGAATTTAAGGGAAATAAAAAAACACTTGAAAGAAAGCGATCTTTCAGACAGGGCGAATTTGATATTGTGTCAAAAGGGATACTCCAATGTAAGGAATATCTGTCTATATACTTCTCATATTTTAGGCTCGGATGTGACGATATTGATAGATGATGATGAAGTGTTTGAAAACCCCGATTTTGTAGATATGTCAGTTGAATTCATCGGGAAGAGGATTTATGGAAAAGGAATTTATGGTGTTGCTGGATATTATCTCAATAAATATGATGAGTATTATGATGATGTAACTATTGTGCCGTGGATGACTTATTGGAATAGATTTGGATATAAGACAAAGGCTTTTGATAAAATCATAGCATGTGATCCAAGGGTGAAAATCACTCCGTTTGTTTTTGGTGGAGCCATGATAATTCACAAGAATTTGCTTCAAATGGTTCTCTTCGACTCGGAAGTGACAAGGGGAGAGGATATAGACTATTTGATAAATGCCAAAATGTTCGGTTATGATTTTTTCCTTGATAATAAACTGAGTATCAAACATTTGCCTCCTAAGAAGAATCATCCGATATGGAAGCGTTTCAGGGAAGATATTTATAGGTTTACGTATGAACAGGCAAAAATAAAAGGGCAGCATGAAGTCAGCAACATGACCAAAATCACTCCTGAGGATTTTGATCCTTATCCGGGTGAGTTTTTTAAAGACGACTTGGAAGATAAGATTTATAAAACCAATGTACTGCTTGCTCTTGATTATTTATCAAATGGAAACATGGAAGGCTGTCAGGAGTCGCTGAGAAATATTTATATAAGTAAACACGATGCCATTCCAAAAAAAGATCCATTTACCGAGTATAGAAAAAAGCAGAGAGATTGGGTTGAAATTATTAATCTTACATTAAAAGAACGTATGCCTATTAGAAAGATAATGGAGACCAACAATATCACCAGAGTTCATTATAAAATCGATACTGAGGGATATAAAGACATATCTAGTGATACGATAGTGGATAATTTGAAAAGTTTTGAAGATTTTAAAAAACTTACTGAAGAAGATCTTGGAAAACTTGCTTCTATAATTGAAATGAAAGCTTATAACGATACTGATATTATTTTTAGCGAGGGAAGAAACAATCTAGAATTGCTACTAGTGATTATTGGATGCGTTAAAATAGTGAAGTTCAATGATAAAAGCGAAGAGATCAAATTAGCTACAATATGTTCAAACGGAATAATCGGTGAAACTTTCATGGCCAAAGAAAAATATAATTCAACGGGCATAGCTTGTGAATTTACTGAGGTTATGGCTATAAAAAAAGATAATCTCATGAACTTGATAAAAAAAGATCCGGAGCTAGGCAATAAATTGTTGTTTATCTTTTTAGATAGGCTTTATTTCAAGCTTGATAGGGCGAATGCGGTATATAAAGAAAAGATAATGGACGAGGAAAGTATTGTTGAAATGAGTTGATGAAAGTACAAGAGGATGGAGACTGTGTCTGATGAGGCGAGTTCCTGTCATCTTGTATTTTTTATATTTGAATTATTTTTCTGAAAATATTTGCTATTTTGTCCTTTTGGGTGTAATATAGATAAGTTGAAATTTATTTAAAAGGACAGGAAAAAATATGATGAATAGAAAAGATATTATTAATATTGCGGTTATTGCTCACGTTGATGCAGGGAAATCTACTCTTGTTGATGCGTTGTTATCTCAAAGTGGTGTTTTTAGAGAAAATGAAGTTGT
>DAOUQP010000125.1 GCA_030625575.1 Eubacteriales bacterium
CCTTTGAGACTGTTGTGAATACGATGCAATTCTATGTCTCACAAGCTGATGAGTTAGAACTCTACTGACTCCTTCAATGGCAAATGTAAATGAAACATGCTCTATCGGGCTTTCGTGTCCTAAATCCATTAATTGCGTAATGAATTTATTCACAGTGGTTTCATCTAAATTATTCATAATTTCACTAGCGTCCACTTTTGAGTAACACAATTTCGCTGCTGCCGCTACAATAGTTTCCGGTTGCATGGTATGTGCGATTAATTCAACTTTCATATTTTTCCCCCTTTATTTATAAATGTATTCGCTTCCTTCCATATAAGGAATAATTCCAAAGAGATATACCCTTACCTTGATACGGTAATTATACTTTAATTCCGTTTCCATTTTATCGACTTTTTCCTGTTCCATCTCATATATTTTTATAATCCTTTTATACTTAAGCACATTTTGATTACCGACTTCTTCGAGCATATACTCATTGCAAACCATAATTTCTTCTTGACTCACAGGATTATATTCATCAATCCACACAGATTTTACAATCAACAGCAAAAATAATATTATCACAGCTCTAACGTAAAATTTTTCCGTTTTCGTTAATTCTTTCATTATAGAGCCTCCATATTTTTAATTATCACTATCGCTTTAGAAATAATTACTTCCAATCTATCTTTTTCGTTTTTTAGGTAAAGATATCCAATGAGCGTTTCGAACCCCGTTGCGTATTTATACTCGGAAATACTTGCATTTTTTGGAGAAGATGCAGTTTTTTGATTCCTTCCCCATTTTACTATTCCCCATTCGTCTTCAGATAAAAACTCCTTTAGACCCATAACCGCATGCGCCTGAGCAGAGGCTCTAACAAATTTAACAACAAACTTATTCACTTCATTGATTTTATTCTTATTAACTACCAACGCATAATTTCTAATATAAAATTCATAGATGACATCCCCTAAATACGCGAGTTGTATCGGCGACATTCTCCTTAATTCTTTTTCAGATATGCTTTTTAAATCCAAACTCTCGAAAAAATTATCCATTTACTTAATATAACCCCACTTCACACCTTGAGGTGTGTCTTCTAATTTAATGCCTTTGCTTATAAGCGAATCTCTTATTTCATCTGATTTTTTAAAGTCTTTATCTTTTCTTGCTTGCTGTCTTTCTTCTATTAGTATTTCAATATCAGAAGCAAGCATTTTCTTTTCTTCAGACAATATCCCCAATACACCTGTCAATTCTTTTAACAAATCCAACGCCGGTCTCATAAATTCATCTGAGCTTTCACCGTTGGTATTTACATTAATGAATCGAACGAGTTCAAAAATAACCGCAACAGCATCCGCCGTGTTGAAATCGTCATCCATAGCTTCGATGAATTTATCTTTAAACCTATTCATTTCTTTCAACTTGGCGTTTTCATCTTCACTGATCATAGTGTTGTTGTTATTCTCGATTAAAAATTCTAAATTGTCCTTTGCAGTGTAGAGTCTCTCCAAACCATTTGCTGCAGCTTCAATAAGTTCCCTGCTGAAATTTACAGGACTTCTATATTGGGCACCGATCATAAAGAAACGTATAACTTCAGAATTATACTCCTGCAAAATATCTCTTACAGTAAAGAAATTACCTTTGGATTTCGACATTTTTTCATTATTGATATTGATATATCCATTGTGAAGCCAGTACTTAGCAAAAGGTTTTCCAGAATATGATTCACTCTGAGCGATTTCGTTTTCATGGTGTGGGAAAATCAAATCATGTCCACCTGCATGAATATCGATAGTCTCTGATAAATATCTAGTACTCATTACAGAACACTCGATATGCCATCCCGGTCTCCCTTGCCCCCAAGGACTGTCCCAATATGGCTCTCCTTCTTTTTTGCTCTTCCATAGAGCGAAATCAGTTGGATGTTTCTTATTTGTATTTATTTCAACTCTGGCACCTGCTTCTAAATCATCAATATTCTGTCCTGATAATTTTCCATATCCCTTAAAAGAACGAGTATAAAAATAGACATCTCCATTCTCAACAGCATATGCGTTTCCCTTGTCTATCAACACTTTTATAAAATCTATAATCTCTTTGATGTTTTCAGTCACTCTCGGATGTTTTGTCGCTCTATTTATTCCCAGAGCATCTGCATCTTTGAAATACTCCTTGATATATTTTTCACCGATTTCCTTCGATGATACATTTTCTTCATTGGCTTTATTTATAATCTTATCATCCACGTCAGTGAAGTTTTGGACATAATTCACTTCATATCCTCGGTACTCGAAATATCTTCTAAGCAGATCAAACATCATAAAAGGTCTTGCGTTTCCTATGTGAAAAAAGTTGTAAACCGTAGGTCCGCAGACGTACATATTTATTATTCCCTCTTTCACCGTTGTAAATTCCTCTTTTTTTCCTGTTAAAGTATTATATAATTTCATATTTTCCACCTCCAAAAAAATTAAAGAGACCCCACCTACAAAGGCGAGATCTCGCTGTTCCACTTTGCTCCATTACTCTAAAATCTATAACGCGATTACCCGTCTAGGCTTACTAAATTTCAGCTTAGCTCTCATGAGCGCATTCAATATAACCGATAGCCAACTACTTTCAGCAAATGTAGTTTTCTCTTTAGACCTTAGTTATACTTACTTTCCTCAATCTACAATTTATCAATAATGCTATTCAATCTTTTCACTGATTTATCTTTACCCAAAATTTCTATTGTTCTAACTAAATCCGATCCATGTACTGTTCCTGTTACTCCAACTCTAATCGGCATAAACAAATCTTTACCCTTGATACCAAGATCCTTTTGCAAAGATTTTATAACCTTTTTAACTTCAGCCGCCTCGAATAATTCTAAATCGTTAAGCCTTACCTTGAATTCAGTCAATAAATCTTTAACATGATCCATCTTAATAATTTCTTTTGCTTCCTCTTCTTCTACAACTACTTCTTCAGTTAAAAATTCCTGAACATATGGAGTGATTTGCATCATATAATCAAGTTTTTCTTTAACTAAAGATACAATACTCTTTATCCACTCATACTTTTCAGTTATCTCTTCATCATCTATTATACCACTACCTAGCAAATATCTCATTGCAAGTTCTGTCAATCTATCATCATCCGCTTCTTTGATATAATGATTATTCATCCAGTTCAACTTATCAACGTCAAATACTCCACCGCTTTTAGAAACTCTTTCAATACTGAAGTGTTCGATAAGTTCTTCCATACTGAAAATTTCTCTTTCTTCATCAGGCGACCATCCAAGAAGTGCGATATAGTTTATCAGCGCCTCCGGCAGATATCCTTTTCTATTGAAGTCTTCTACCGCAACATCTCCATGACGTTTAGAAAGTTTTTTCTTCTCGGAATTCAAAATGTTTGGTAAGTGTACATATTTGGGAGCTTCCCAACCGAATGCCTCATAAAGATAAACGTGTTTCGGTGTAGAAGAAAGCCATTCTTCCCCTCTTATTATATGACTGATTTCCATTAAATGATCATCTACAATCACTGCAAAGTGATATGTAGGATATCCATCTGTTTTTATCAATACTTGATCGTCTAAATCCGCTGTATTGAAAGTCACTTTTCCTCTAACAAGATCTTCAAAAACAATATCTCTGTTTTCAGGCAATTTCAATCTAACTACGTGTTCTTCACCAGATTCAACGCGTTTTTTCGCTTCTTCAATATCTATGCTTCGACAATGTCCATCATAACGACTTGTTTTCCCGTCTGCGCGTTGGTTCTCTCTTAAATCATCTAATCTCTCTTTGGTACAAAAACAATAATAAGCATGACCCGAATCTATCAACTCATCAACATATTTTTTATATGTATCCAATCTTTCAGATTGTATATACGAGCCGTATTCTCCTCTTTGCACTATATGGTCATTTTCCAAAAAAGGTCCTTCATCATGAATAACTCCAGCCCACTCCATCGAACGAATCATGCCTTCTATGGCATCTTCCACGAGTCTTGTTCTATCCGTATCTTCAACGCGAATAATATATTTCCCATTGTTTTTCTTAGCATATAAATAATTATATAAAGCTGTTCTCAAACTTCCAATGTGCACAAATCCCGTTGGACTCGGTGCAAATCTCACTCTAACAGTCATTAAAATCTCCTCCTTAAATCATATATTTATCATAACCTACAACATCTATTTATTCAATATATAATGATTCTTATCAATAAGAAAAAGCCATATATTTATATGACTTTTCCTATAATCTTAATCTGTACAAATGAACCAGTACTTCATTTCAAAATAATCAACAAAATGTTTCTTTACTTATTTAGAAGTGCAATAGCTTTAATATTCTCTTTATCAGAACATCTCCAAAAAGTATTCAAATAAAATCATGAGAATCAAAACTGAAAAAACAACAGCAGCAATAACACCATTAATTCGTTCCCTAATTTTAAGTGCTTCATAATTTTTAGCATTGTCTTTAACTAACCAGTTAAATCACTTCTTTGAACAATCAATATACTCCATGTATCTTTAAGTACACCATAATTATTAAAACAAATGCACATATTGGTGCAAGTATATTTGTACCGGCCTTGTTTTTGATGAATTCTTCCTTCTCGAAATCATTCATATCTTTTGAATTATCAATCACTTTTTCGATATGTCTCATATATAAATAGTTCCCACCAATGCCTGAAATAACAACAATTATATCTGATACACGTCTCCATGGATAACCTAAAAAAAAGAAGCCGATCTTAATACTCACTATGATTGTACCGATAAGGTACATCTTTCTGTAAAAGAACCATAGATCATTAAATACGAAACTAGCCCAATTCCAACTGAATTTGGTATTTTATCTCTCATTTTATTAAATTTCTCGATATAATAACTTGAATTGGTTTCTATCAATTTTTCTTCATCATTTAGTTCCAAATGAGCATTACTCTTTTCAATCATATTAGTCCTCCTCATTTTGCGTTCGTAGTATTTTCCCAACAAGCTTGTCATCCATATGTTAGCACTCTTAAATATACAAACAACCTTTTCCGTCAATTTGCCCTGTTTTTCCGTCAATTTGATTTTTCAAGAGCAAATGCGCGAAAAAACAGGGCAAATCCGCGAAAACCATTGCATTATTTTTGTAAACTGTTAAATTAAAGCCAGTTGATGTCAGGAGAAATTATGATTCAAGATATTATTTTATCTGTTCTTACTAAACTGAATATGAACAACTCATTTACCCAAACCGAATTGCTTGAAATCAGATATTCAATTCTTGCAATCGGAGGTGATTTATCAAAACTCATCATCATGGGATTTATTTTTCTAAAACTAGGCAATTTCATTCCCTTCTTATATTCAATGGTTACAACAATTCCCTTGAGAACCATTATTGGAGGTTTACATCTTAATAATTATTGGAATTGCCTGTTTTTTTCTTTCATCTACTTTGAGTTGTTGATACTTTCTTCTGAATGGATAGCATATCAAACCATTCTTTATGTTTTGCCTTTGGCTTCATTGGTGATTTTGATGCTCGCTCCTCAGATTCCTTTGAGCAGCGACAGAACTCTAAAGGTTCCCAAAGCCACCACAAAAGCACTGGCTTTCATCTTGATCATGATTTTCAGCATTCTTTTCATCATCAAAAAAGACCCTATTTATTATATAGGGCCTCTAAGCATAATTTTTCAATCTATTCAACTAATATTGATAAAAGGAGTGAAAAGTCATGAAAAACACAAAACTAAAAAACTTGTTCTTTAAATTCGGTACTCTAATGCTGGCTCT
>DAOUQP010000052.1 GCA_030625575.1 Eubacteriales bacterium
AAAACTAATTGCATTTTTGGGGCAATTTACAATACATAGTTCGCATTGTTTACATCTTATTGAATCAATTTTAACTTTTACTTCCATTTCCTATGCAGCCTCCTTCTTAATCTCCATATAAATATTTTTACATTTAGTTTCCTTTGTAAATAATGATGAAACAAAACCAATTACTGTTGCAATTAGTACAATGATGAATGCTTTTTGATATAGTTCAACACTTGGTAAAGTATTTCCATATTTAACGAAAACATTTGCAATAATTGGCGGAAGAACGATAGTTCCGAAAAAGCCCCCAATATTTGCGACCGATGTTGATACTCCCACATACATAGGATTATTTACTTCTTTTACAGTTGGCCAACTAATTACATAAGCAGCACTTGTAAATCCTATTGCGAAAATAAGAGGAATAAGCATAATCTCTGGCGGCATACCACCATTGTAAAAAGCCATAACTGCCCATGTAATAACATAAAGTCCACCTGTAATTATTAAAGGTTTCCTTCGGCTTTTTATTCTATCAGATACGCTACCCACTACTATAGAACCAACCGCACTTCCGAGAACACCAGCAATTATATAATTTGATGCCTGAACCGTGGTTTTTCCATAAACACTTGCAATAAATGATGTTCCATAATATCCCATCATAATAACATACGTACCATAAAAACCAGCATACATTAAGAATATTGGCCATGTTTGAGGATTCCTTAAAACTTCCCATAATCCTTTGAAAATCCTTGTATAACCTGTATGAGTTTCATTTGAAACTTTTTGTTTATTTAATGATGTCATCCCTAAATCTTCAGGTCTATTTCTTACTATGAAATAGATTGCCAAAGAAATTACAATTGATATAACACCAATAATTCTAAAAGCATTGCGCCAGCCAATTGAAGATACCATCATCGCAAGGGGGGTTTGTGCTAGCGCTCCACCTAAAGTTCCTATAAAACATGTAATGCCAGTCATAGTTCCAAACTCAGATTCTCTGAACCATGTAGCTTGAATTTTTAATATTGATACGAAAACAACTGATGTTCCTAAACCAACAAGTCCTCTTCCGATATATAATAAAGCTAAACTATGAGAAAAACTAAATATTGTAATACCAATTGCTGCGATAAGTGT
Organism: Eubacteriales bacterium; assembly: GCA_030625575.1. Lineage (GTDB taxonomy): Bacteria > Bacillota > Clostridia > Peptostreptococcales > Acidaminobacteraceae > DAOURC01. The sequence goes on from DAOUQP010000052.1 coordinate 1,138, forward strand.
TCCAAGCGCTGCAACAATTCTCGCTCCCAACGTATCTACCAACAACCCTGTAGGTATCTGCATTATCAAATAAATATAGAAAAATACATTTCCAATAGATACAAAAGATGTTTCTGTAATTCCAAATTCAAGAATCAATGTATCTTTTATTACACCCATTGAAAGAGAATGAAAGAATTTAATTGCATAAGAAAGCACAATAACTCCCCATACAACCCATCTGTATTTTAATGTTCTCTGTTCATCGTTTGAATTGTTTAATACACTAGAATTCATCAGTAAATAATTCTCCTAACAACAACATACCTTTTTCAATTTGCTCTAAAGACATATTTGAGTAATTTAGCCGAACCGTATTGTCGTGACCATCTTCAGGGTAAAATGGACCACCTGGTACAAATCCAACATTTTTTTCTAATGACTTAATCAATAATTCTTTTGCATCTGCACCTTCAGGTAATTCAAGCCATACAAACATACCACCTTTAGGATGTGTTCTTTTAATCGTTTTCGGAAAACACTCATCGATTAAACGACACATTAAATCGCGTTTTTCTCTGTAGCTATCAACTATCTTCAAAATCTGTTCATTTAAATCATATTTATTTAGATATTCATCTATCTGCATTTGTGCAAGTTGATTTGATTGTAAATCTGCGCCTTGTTTAATGATTTCATACTTTGAAATCAGTTCTTTATCAGCACATATCCAACCAACTCTAAGACCAGCACAGAATACCTTTGAAAATGATCCTAGATAGATTACTCTATTTTCACTATCCATTGATTTGATAGTTGGAATTTCTTCGCCTTCAAATCTAATCTCACCATATGGGTTATCTTCAATTATTGGAACATCATATTTTGTTGCCAATTCCAATAATGCTTTCCTTCTCTCTAAAGACCATGTTCTCCCAGTTGGATTAGAAAAATTTGGGACAACATAAATCATTTTAATTCGCTTATCACTTTTTAAAGTCTCTTCAAGCAGGTCCATCTTCATTCCAGCATTATCAACATCAATACCTTTGACATTGCACTCATATGGTCCGAATGACGCTAACGCTCCAAGATAACTAGGATTCTCTGTAATAATTGTATCTCCCTTATCGACAAATAGCATTGCTGAAAAAGAAATAGCTTGTTGCGATCCTGTTGTAATTTGAATATTATCAGTAGAACAAAGAATGTTCTTATCCATCATCATCTTTTGAATTTTTGTCAAAAGAGGTGCATATCCTTTAGTTGGACCATACTGAAGTGCAATATGTCCCATCTCTTCTAAAATATACTCAGTGACTTCTTTTACTTCTTCAATAGGTAAGAAATCAGGAGATGGTAAGCCAGCAGCAAATGAAATACAATTCTCTTTTGCTGCAATTAGTTTTCCTGCCTCTCTGATTGCTGATGGTTTCATAACATCAATTCTCGAAGAAAGTTTCATCTAATTACCTCCTTTATTCGACGCTAAACAAGCAAGTGCGATTGAATTAATTTTAATATCAGCAGTATCTGATCTCGAGCCTAATATAATTGGGCTTGCAGCTCCAAGAACAATTCCTGCCCATTTCGCATTATTAAAATGTAACCAAGATTTTCCTAAAACATTTCCAGTTTCAATATTAGGAAATACTAGAAGATCGACATCTCCTGAAACTTTGCTTTCAATTCCCTTATGCTCTGCAGCATATTCACTAAAAGCTACATCAAAAGCAATAGGTCCTTCAATAACACACTTTGTAATCTCGTTAGCTTTTACTGCATTTACAAGAGCATCTGCATCTACTGTTGCAGGAATCTTTGGATTAACCATTTCGTTCGCTGCTAAAGCAGCTACTTTTGGCATATTAATTCCCATATTGTACATAGCGTCTAGTGCACTTTGTAAAATTGTTTTCTTTTCTTCAAAACTAGGAGCTGTATTGATACCGCTATCTGTACAATAAAGTAGCTTATGATATCCATCAAATTCATAAACAGCAAGCATACTAATTAGGTTACCTGTGCGCAAACCCTTTTCTCTTTGTAGAATTCCACGCATATATACACTTGTATTCACCAACCCCTTCATTAAAATATCTGCTTTTTTTGTTTTTATTACTTCTACTGCCTTTTCTACAGATTCTTCAGGAGTTTGACAATTAATAACTTCATATTTTTCTAAACCAATTTCATCTGCATATGCTACGATTTTTTCTTGATTACCTACTAGTAGAGGTTCCACAAAACCTAACTCTACTGCCATTTTTACAGCAGTAAGCAATTCCTTATCTTCTGCAGCAGCAATACAAATTTTATATGGACCAGTTTTTTTTGCTTCTTCTACTACTTCGCTAAAATTTTTATACATAGTTCCCTCCTGCATATAATTATTGATACACTTTTGGCTCTTCGTCACCACTTAATACTCTTATAGCTCCAAGTGCCAATGCTTCCATTTCCATTTCTCCAGCAACGACTTCTACTGGTGCAAGATAGCTTACCTGTTTTTTAACTCCTTCTACAACTAATGAAGAATATGCAATTCCACCTGTAAGAATAACTCTATCTACTTTTCCTAGAAGCGATGCTCCATACATTGCAATCTCTTTTGAAATCTGATATATGAATGTATCCATTACAACTTTTGCCTTTTCATTACCTTCATCTATCATTTTTTCTATTAATATCATATCTTTTGTTCCTAGATAATCGTACATTCCCCCTACAGTACTAACTTTTGCTATCATCTCATCACGTGTATACTTGCCAGAATAGCAAAGTTTAATTAAATCGTATGCTAATAATCCCCCACTTCTCTCTGGTGAAAATGGACCATCAGATCTTCCACCACTACCATCAATCATTTTTCCACTTTTATGGGCAACAATCGAAATTCCCGAGCCAAGATGAGCGACAATAAAATTGAAATCTGAATATTTTCCTCCAATTTCTCCTGCCGTTTTTCTACAAACAGCTTTGTGATTTAGGGCATGTAGCCAACTTGCTTTTTCAATATCGCTAAGTCCTGTAATTCTTGAAGTTTCTTGAAACTCATCAACTGAAACGGGATCTACTACATATGATGGCACACCTATTTCATCCCCAATTTGCTTTGCAATTACAGCGCCTAGGTTTGATGCATGCTCACCATTAATTGCATTTTTCAAATCATCAATCATTCTTTCGTTTACTGCATATGTTCCACCTTCTATCGGTTTCATTAATCCTCCGCGGCCAGCAATACAGTCAAAATCATCTATTCTATAATTATTCTCTTTTAAAACCTGAATAATTAATTCTTTTCTATACTCATATTCATCAAATACTTTTTTAAATTCAGCCAAATCCTCAGCTGTATGTTTGATGTTGTCTTTGAATAACTGCTTTTCATCCTCAAATGCAGCTATTTTTGTTGATGTTCCTCCTGGATTTATAACTAATATTTTCATTATTCCCTCCATTATTAGAACACTGTTCTAATTTATATCAATTTATATACCCGGTCTTTCAAATGCAGCCCGGGTATACAAATTAAATTTAATTCATTTCAAATATAAATCATCAATAATAATCTGATTTTTATTTTATGCAACTTCTTTTTTCTTATTTTTGAATCCCTTCATTTCTTTATTTTCCCATAGGATAAAAATTCCTAAGTAAGATAAGACAATCGAAAGAATTGGATTAATGAAATTCAAGAATGCGTAAGGTGCTAATTCCATCGTTGAAACACCCAATGTAGTTGCCATAAACGCACCTGCTGTAGTCCAAGGAATAAGAGGACCAGTTAAAGTTCCACCTTCTTCAAGAAGACGACTTAACATTGATGGTTTTAGACCTCTTTTCTTAAATTCATCTTTGTATAAAACACCATTCATAATAATTCCTAGATAAATTTCTCCCATAGAAGCATTTCCAAGAATTGTTGAAAAGATTACTGTTGTAACTAATCCACCAACAGTTTTTATCTTGCTAACAAATCCTTCAAGCAAAGCTCTTAAATACCCTACTTTTTCTAGTACTCCACCTAAACTCAATGCAATAAATGAAAGTGAGAAAGTCCACATCATTCTTTGAATACCACCTCTGAGAAGTAAATTATCTACTAGAGGAACGCCTGTTGCATTTCCATAACCATAGTTGACTGCTGATAATGCAGTACTAAGGCTTGTTCCCTGGAAAACAATTGCAACTATTACTCCTGTGAATACGCCAACAATCATAGCAGGAACAGCGGGTACTTTTTTAAGGTTTAGTCCAAATAGAACGACCATAGGTAAAATAACTATAGGATTCAAGTTGAAGCTAGACTCTAATGTATTTTGAATAATCATAATATCATCAGTATTTCCAGCGCCGTTTGCAAATTTTAATCCAAGAATTGTGTACAGCACTAATGCAATTAAATACGACGGTACAGTTGTAAAGGACATCGCTTTTATATGATCATAAAGATCTGCGCCTGCAGATACTGCTGAAAGGTTAGTCGTATCTGAAATAGGTGACATTTTATCTCCAAAGAACGCTCCAGAAACAATCATACCAGCTACCATAGGTGCAGGGATTCCTAAAGCAACACCCATTCCCATTAAAGCAATACCAATTGTTCCTGCAGTACCCCAAGAAGTACCTGTAGCTAAAGAAGTTAAACTACAAAGAATTAAACCAATTGGTAAGAAAAACATAGGTGTTAAGAATTTCAATCCGTAATAGATTAATGCAGGTACAGTTCCTGCTGTAATCCATGTTCCAATGATTGCACCAATTAGTATAAAAATTAATAATGCAGTCATTGCACGACTAATACTATTTTTCATCCCATCAATTAAATCATCAAAAGTATATCCTAATTTAAATGAAACCAATGAAGTTACAATTAATCCAAGAATCAATAATACATGAATATCAACATGAAGCACCATAATTCCAAAAATTAAAATCGTTACAATACTTAGAAATACAAATGCAGACGCTCCAAAACTTGGTATTCTCTTTTCATTAACATTACTCATATTCTTCTAATCCTCCAATTCTATAATTTCTCGATTTTTACTTTTACAGCTTTCATCAATGGGAAACCATCAATTGGATCAAATTTATCATCATGTGTTATGAGATTTACATTTGCATTTTTCCAACCATGTGTGATTTGAATAATACCTGGCATAATCTCTTTTCTATGTTTTATACAAACTTCAACTTCCATAGAACCTATTTTTGAAGTTACTTTAACTAAATCTCCATCTTTTACATTTAATGATTTTGCATCTTCTGGATGCAATTCCACTTCTCCTTTAGGAACAGCTGTAAGAAATCTTTTAAAGTTTTTATTTCGACTATGATAATATACAAGTTTTCTTGCTCCTGTAATCATCGTCAACGGATATTCTTCTTCAGCGTTGGCGATATAATCAGGTGAAATATATACCGGTAAACCATCGTAACCTAAGTTCTCAAGATATTCAGAGAATATTTCAACTTTTCCTGTATGAGTATTAAAAGGTTTTTCACCATTTTGTGCTTTTGTTTCCCATTTTTTATAGCGTAATGGTTTGTATTGGTAACCTTCAGGATTTGCTTTTAAAGTTTCAATTGAAACACCTGTAGGTTCTACAAGCCATTCATTTAATGCGTCTTCATTTTCCCAAGGGAAGTATTCTCCCGCACCAACTCTATGAGCAATGTCATGAAGAAATTGATATTCATCTTGAACTCCAGGAATTGTTGTCAATCTATTAGTTAATGTAGCTACTTGATGCATTCCATGGTAGTGCAATTCAGCTCTCTCTAAATATGAAGCAGCTGGTAAAACATAATCAGCAAGTTCTGCAGTTTCTGACATAAACAATTCTCTAACAACAAGTAAATCCAGCTTACTTAACGCTTCAACAACTTTTTTAGAATTTGGATTCGTACTAGCCGGATTTGCTCCAGCAATAATCATTCCTTTTAGCGGATAAGGTTTCTCTGAAATAATCGTATCCATAGCTGTCATAGTATGACATTCTTGACGATATTCATAAAATACAGGAAATCTATCAGCTCCAATAGGATCTAAATGCATTAGTGGCACTTCATCATATAAAGTCAATTCACTTTGACCAAATCCTTCTGGCATAAAATTACCACCTTTTTGATCAAACCCACCAACTATTGCATCAATAGACGCAACTGCACGAATATTATTAATTCCATTTTCATGATGCTCAAGTCCGTTACCAACATAGTTAATAACTTTATTTTTTGCTGAACTAATAGCATCCACAATAGCGTATAGTGTTTCTTTATCAATACCTGTTTCTTTACAAACAAAAGCTTCATCAAATTTCATTGAATATTCTTTAAGTTTGTCAAATCCAATAGTATAATTTTCAACGAAATCATTGTCGATAGCATTTCGTTCAATTAATAATTTTATTATTCCAAGCGCTACTGCACCATCGGTTCCAGGTTTTACTTGAGCAAAGACATGTGATTGTCTTGCAATATTTGATAATCGTGAATCAATCGTTACAATTTTAGCGCCATTTTGTTTAGCCTTCATAATATACTGAGTCATATTTGGATGTGCATTAGGAGGATTAGCTCCCCATAGTACTATACATTTCGAGTTTTCAAAATCTGGTTGTGCCATCCAAGAACCTGCTACTAAAGAATAACCAATCCAACGACCAACAAAGCATTGCGAATCATTTGAAAAATAATTTGGTGAACCAATAGCATGAATAAATCGTCTTGCAATCTCTTCCTGCTGAGCGAAACCAATTGCTTCGCCTTTCCAAATACTCATTGCTCTTGCACCGTATTTAGATTTCACTTCATTCATTTTCTCAGCAATTTCATCAAGCGCTTGTTCTAACTCAATTTCAACAAATTTACCATCTACTTTTTTCAATGGTTTTAGAATTCGATCTTTGTGATAAAAGAAATCGACACCAGCACGACCTTTGACACATAGTCGTCCTTGATTCCAATAGTGATTACTTCCATCAATGTCTACTATTTTTCCGTTTTCAGTATATACATTGATTCCACAATGATCATCACACATTCTACACAATGTTTTTGTAACCTTTCTTTCGCTTCCCATTTTTATTCACCTCCTTTTACTTTGATTTTTCCATCTGTTATTAATTGTTGCAATTTGCCATCTAGTGAACTACGTTTTGATTCAAAAAGATCCTCTGATTCTTCAAATTGCAACGCACCAGATATACAAAATTTTACACAATTTGGATCGCCACCACATAAGTCGCATTTTTGACTTACTAGTTTAGTGGAATTGAAATGAATGTTTCCAAATGGACATGCCAACATACACATTTTACAACCTGCACATTTGTCTTGATCTATCTTTACCACACCTGTCTCTTCATCTCTGCTGATAGCATTAGCAGGACAAACTTCTAAACACCACGCCTCAGTACATTGCATACAAGTCATAGTAATATTTGTCACCGTTTCAGGATAATAATTAACTCTGATATTTGAATCTTTTCTAGCAAAATCTTCATTTTGAATAAATGAACATGCATATTCGCAATTCATGCAGCCTACACATTTATCCATATCTATGGATATAAATTTCATTCATATCCCCCTCTCTAGCTAATAAAAATTAACAATTTTTTTAGTAAGGTAATAATCCTCTATAAAGTTACAAATTTCATTATAATCATTTAGATCAAACACTGGAACATTTGATTTAATGTCTTCTACATCTGACGCTATGGCTGCTAGGTTACTATGATTAGTGTAAATCTTAGTGCCTTTGCATTCTCTAATAACTTCAATCGTCGGTTTATTAATATGTCTAAAACCTTCTGTAATAATTATGTCAACATCATTGTATATATCAATTATTTTTTCAACATCAATATGTTCTTCTGCTTTTTCAAATGTAACAAACTTTGTTGGCCCAACAATTACTGTTCGTTGAGATCCAGCATCAAAATGTTTATAGCTATCCGTTCCTTCATAGTCTGCTTCAAAATCATAACAACTGTACTTTATAGTCATCACTTTATATCCTCTTGATTTAAGAATTGGTATGATTCCTTCAATAAGAGTCGTCTTGCCTGTATTTGATTTCCTAGAGATAACCGAAAATACGATTGGTTTTTTCATATCATCACTCCATTAGATAAGATCACATTTTGTTCTTAAATATCTAAACAATTCATCTTTAGTACATTTCATCTCTTTCTTTTTTCTGATTATCGGTCTTAGTATTCCTAAAAACTCTACTAATTCTGATTTGCCTACAAGAGAAGCCCCTACTGGTACGTTATTGTCTAAAACAAGCTTAAACATCCCTAGTTTTGATAATTCATAATTCCATACCTCTAATTTTTCATCATCCATGAAATTACCCATTGATGCAACTGTTAAGTCAAACATCTGAGTAACATTCATATTTAAACTTCCATCATATTGTTCTTCAAATCCTAGAATATTCGCTCCAGCAATTTTACCTTCTTCTACAGCAGTTGGCCATAATGCATGAATCATATTATCACCAAATGTTGTAGGTCCATTTGCAACATCGCCTGCTGCATAAATATCTTCAACAGTAGTTCTCATTAAATCATCAACTAGTATTCCGCGTTCATGATTGACAGATGTTCCTTTTAGAAACTGAGTATTTGGTCTAACTCCAGTTCCTACAATTATGAAATCAACATCAATTGGTTTCATATCTTTTGCATGTACTCGTAATTTCCCATTATCTAGTTTTTCGATTCGCTGTGTTGATACAGATAAGTTTAAATCAACACCAAGATTTCTCATTTGGTTACTTAGTTTTTCAGCACTTAAGTCATCTAATACTCTTGGCATTATTTTAGGTAATAATTCATAAACATACACATTAAGTTCTTTAACAATAGCTGCCCATGCCGCTTGCAATGAAACAAAGCCTGAACCTAATACTAATACTGATTTTCCTTTTTCAAAATACGGTTTTAATTTTTCAGCATCATCATATGTCCACATATGATACACACCTTCTCCATTTAAACCTTCTATTGGCGGAGTAAATGGTGATGATCCAGATGTAATCAATAACTTATCATAAGAAATCTCTTCATTATTTTTTAGTCTAACTTTTTTAGAATTCTCATCAATTTGCAACACTTCATCATTAATGAATTCAACTTTGTTTTTTTCATGAAAATCATAATCTCTCATAAATAGTTGTTCCTCTTTCGGCAATTTCCCTCTTAAATGATAAGGTAATAATACACGAGAATAAGGTTGTTTTATCTCTTTCGATATCATAGTTATTTTATCTTTTGAACCTTTACTTCTCATTTTCTCTACAGCGTTAATAGCTGCAGCGCTATTACCAATGACAACAATATTCATAATTCACCTCCTTTATTATTTATGTTCTTTTTTTTAGAACATTGCTCTATTATATAGTGATGTATCATTTAATGTCGTTCCATTCGCCAGAACGCCATTCTATATTAAGGTCATTAGATAGTTCCACCTAGGTTCCGCTAGATGGAACGCCGTTCGATAATTATCTTTACACACTTATAATACATTAATTTTTATTATTATTCAATATTTTTTATTATTTATTAATTTATTTATTTTATTTGATTGCTAATTTTATTAGCCGTCTCCATAACTCTACTTATTTTATATTCAAAATCTCCTTCGCGCATCCTTTGAGTCGGTCCAGATAAACTTATAGCAGCGATAGCATCACCATTTTTATCAAGTATTGGAGCTCCAATACATGTAAGACCAATTTCAAGTTCTTCATCATCCAAAGCATATCCTTGAATTTTAACTTCTTTCAAAGATATAAAAAAATCATCCCAGTTATCAATTGTATTATCTGTAAATTTTGTTAAAGTCTTATTAGTATATTTTTCAAATGGAACATCTTTTCCATAAGCAAGTAAACATTTTCCTACTGCCGAGCAATGACATTCACTGCTAGATCCTATTGGTGGATTCACCGTTAATACCTGACGAATATCATCTTCTTTATGAATAATTATACTTCTTAAATAATCTGGAGAGTTGAGTTCAAGAATTGATACATTAATTACTTCTTTAAATTCATCATATAATTCTCTAGTATATGGCTTAATAATTTCAGTTAGTGATAAATTATCTCCCACAACCATGCCAATAGCATACAATTTCATTCCGAGCCAATATTTACCATTGTCAATATTCTGATATATGAATCCTTTCTCCTCTAAAGTCGTAAGTGTTCTATGTATAGTGCTTTTATATATTCCTAAGTCTCTAGAAATTTCAGAAATACCTTTTTCTTTACCCTCGTGGTACAAATAGATAATAATATCTAGTGCACGATCAATTGAATTAATTACATCTCCCATTTATAAACCCCTCTTTAAAATATTGTTTTCAATAAAACCAACTATACCAACATAATCATTTAAATGAAATGTAGGTTTTTTTATTTTTATATCAGTATCTGTTATTAGTGCGCATATTTCTTCTTCACTGCAGATCATCTCATTACTTCGCGCACTGCGAACTATTTCAATCTTATTATTCTTAGTATTTTTATATCCTTCTACAATAACTAAATCTAAATCTTCGTTTAATGCAATTAACTCACTTAACTCCAATTCATTATCGACTTTAGTAAATACACCATATGCCTTTGGAGAAGATATTATTACACGATCAGCACCTGCCTGATAATGTTCATATGTATCTTTTCCTTCTTGATCAAAATGACTCATATGATTATGGTGCTTAATTGTTGCAACACGATAGCCTCTTTTTTTAAGTTCAACAAGTACATTAATTACTACTGTTGTCTTTCCAACATTTGATTTTCCAACTATAGACACTGAAGGAATCATTTTTCCACCTCCTTATTAATAATATTTTCGTATTCTTCACGAGTATTTATATTCTTAAATATCAAATCATATCTCCCAAACATTTCTACTTCCTCTATAGTAATATATCTTATATTTAAATCCTTATATATATCAATCGGCTTTTTAATACCTTTTTTAAGTGCTTCCTCAATTACATTTATACATTTTTTGGAATAAACTGCACACAGCGGCTGATAATACTCTCCGTTTTTGGGAATCACCGCATCATATTCCTTTAATACTTCCACCATATGTTTTAAAAAATCACCATTTAAAAATGGTGTATCACAAGGAAGTACAGCAACTATTTCGTTTTTTGATTTTAGTAATCCAGAATATATACCACATAGTGGACCTTTATCAGGAATTATATCTATTATATTTTTAACTCCTTGATAAACAAATTGATTCTCTTTTTTTGTAACTATCATCTTTTCATCAAAATCGACTATCTTTTCTAACATAATGTCAATGAATTTTTTCCCGTTGTATTCTAATAAAGCCTTACTATTATAATTCATTCTACTACTTTTTCCACCAGCAAGTATTATTGCAGTCGCTTTATTCATTACTCAAATCCTCCCGATGATATATTTTTGAAATTACCTTCTTTCCTATAAGGTTAAATGCATTTTTCATTGCAAATGTATTCCCTGATAAAGATAGAATAAGTTTATCTTTCTTTACGCTAAGTATTACACTCCCTCCAGGTCTTACATCAACATAATCAATTAATATTTTAAATCTAATCTGCTCAATACAGCTTTTTATAAGATCCTTTTCTCCTCTACCAATTCCTCCTGTAGTTATCATAAAATCTGTTTTGTTGAAAAGTTCTAATATATTTTCACATATCAACTCTTTAGAATCCTTAGAAATTCTTTTCTCTAGTACTACAATATCCATTTCACTCAATTTTGCCTTTAGATAATATCCATTGCTAGAAAAAATTTTTCCAGCAACAAGTTCTTCATCAATTTCGATTAACTCGCTACCCGTATTTAAAACTGAAACTCCAATTTGTTTAAACACTAATACTTTACCGACACCTGACATAGCCATCAATTCAATTTCTTTTGATGTAACTTTTTGATTCTTTTTAATTATTATTTCACCTTTTTTAATTACACAGCCTTTAAAACCAATTCCATCATTCTTTTTAATATAGTTGTTGATAATAATCCTATCTTCAACAACACATATATCTTCAAATTTTACTACTGCATCACATCCATTAGGTATAATCGTTCCTGTTGTAATTTTTACAGTTTGACCACTTTGAAAACTAGTTTTGCAAATGTCTCCAGCATATACATTATCAACAATTTTTAACTCAACAGGAAAATTTCTTATATCTTCTGAAAATACTGCATAACCATCAAATTTCGAATAATCAAATGGCGCAATATCATACTCTGCATAAATGTCTTCAGATACAACTCTACTCAGTGCATCACCAATCGTAATGAACTCAGTATCTTCATTACCAATATTTTTTTCAATTATTTGATATGCTTCTAATAAAGATACCATATAAACTCCTTTTTAGAACATTGTTCTATTTTAAGTATAGATGTGTAATCTACCATTGTCAAGAAATATGCGTATTTACAACAGATGCAATACTTAGATAAATACACCACTTAAAATCTAATAAATGTACTTGACCCTTTTATTTAGAGTGTCTAATTTCTAAGTTTCAGTTCAATTATAGTGGACAGTCTTTTAATTGTATTTTTCACACAAAATCTTCAATTTTTTTAATTTTTCTCTGATAGTATTCCATCATTTCTCTATTCTCTTAATTTATAAAAATTGATTTCCAATTCTTAAAATGCACCTTTGATTTTCAATTATTTTTATCTTGAAATTCTTCAGTAGTTCGGTTTTGTAAATAATAAATACTATATTTGAATAATTGTTTTATCGAGAAAAAAAACGGGTAATTTACAACTTGAAGGGAAGGAGAAATTTATGAAAAAAACAAAAGAAAGAATTAAATTATCATTAAAGGAAATAAAGCAAGAAACAACAGATATTTATTCATTTCTTTTTGATATTCAAGGAGATTTTGATTGGATTGCCGGGCAACATGGTATTTTTAGATTCGTAAACAAGAACATTAAAGATGAAAAAGAATTTCGTATTTTTAGTTTTGCATCAATAAAAGAGGAAAATGCGTTGCTTTTTTCTACTAGAATTGTGAATGATCCAAGTGATTTTAAGAAAAATTTACTTGAATTAAAACCCGGAGATCTAATGAGCATTGATTCATCAATGGGTAAATTTATTTTAGAAGATTATATGAGGCCAAATTGCATTATAGCTGGAGGAATTGGTATCACACCGGTTAGATGCTTTATC
>DAOUQP010000086.1 GCA_030625575.1 Eubacteriales bacterium
GCCTCTGCAATATAGTGTGATTCGATTTCCCAAGCAATATGATCATCAGGTAAATCTTTAGCTGATTGATTAAACCTCGCTTCAATCGCAGGTCCAGATGCTAATCCTTCAAAGCAATCTTTATGATAAGGGCAAATTCCTTCAAATCCATCTTGTGGATGTCTCTTTACATTGATATGTCCCATTTCTGGATGACCGATTCCGTGAATTAATTTACCATCTAAATAAGCGCCTCCACCGATTCCTGTTCCAATCGTTAAATAAACACAACTACTCACATCTTTTGCTGCGCCATATCTGACTTCTGCAAGAGCTGCAACATTTACATCAGTGTCTACTTTAATTGGTATATTAAAATACCGCTTCAAATAGGATACGATATTAAATCCAACCCATTCAATTTTTGGCGTAGATAATAATTCGCCAAATTTCTCACTTTCTGGATTTACATCGATTGGTCCAAAACTTCCAATTCCAATTCTCTTTATTTCATAACGTTCAAATAAAGAACGTACTTCTTTCATGGTTTCATTTGGAGTTCTAGTCGGTATTGTAATTTGTTCAACAACTTCGCCATTCTCATTAGCAATGGCTACAATAAACTTCATTCCACCTGCTTCAATTGCTCCAACTAACATTTTATACCTCCTCTTCTCACGTATTATTATAACCTACATTTATAAGTTACAACAAAAAAACTAGCTACTATCATTGCTTAACGACGTTTAGCTAGCTTTGCACCATATCTTTCTTATATATTCACATCAAGTTATTCATCTTCTATTACTACTCCGTCTCTTATATGAATAATTCTCGTTGCTTTTTCTGCAATTTCTCTCTCGTGAGTTATCATTACGATAGTATTGCCTTTCTTATTTAAATCTATTAAAATCTCCATAATTTCCTCACCACTAGAGGTATCTAAATTACCAGTAGGTTCATCAGCTAAAATCAGTTCAGGATCGCCTACCAACGCCCTTGCAATGGCAACTCTTTGTTGCTGACCCCCACTTAACTCAATGGGTTTGTGCATAATTCTATCTTCAAGCCCAACGCTTACCAGCATTTCTTTAGCTTTATCAGTAGCATCGACCTTTGTATAACCTCTTAGAATCAATGGCATTTCTACATTATGAAGCGCTGTATATCTACCTAGCAAATTAAACTTTTGAAACACAAAACCTATCTTATCATTTCTAAGTTTTGCCATCTGATCCTCACTAAACTTTTCAACGCTTACATCGTCTAATAAATACTCTCCAGATGTCTTGTCATCTATCAATCCGATTATATTCATCATTGTAGATTTTCCAGAGCCGGATGGACCTAAAATTGCTACAAATTCACCTTTCTCAACTGAAAAATCTATACCTTTCAATACCTCAAGTTCGTTCTTTCCCATGTAATAGGATTTCCTTAAATCCTGCATTTTTATTACATATTCACTCATACTCAGCGGGTAATGACTTGTACAAATTCTGCCAAGTTCACGTCCCCTTCACCTCCATCAATCAGCCAAACTTTAACTACTGAACTTTTCATTATATCAGCAATCTCCATTTCAACGGGTTCAGAAGATGTAGCTCCTCCCATATAAACCGGTGTTCCAACCGGAATAATCACATCTAAAGTTTCTCCAGAGAGCACTATTTCTTTAGCAGCTCCCATCCCGCTGTCCTTGCCGCCAGAGGCTTGCCTTTCAGCTTGTTTCGCCGCTTTTTCTTCTTCTGTAAGTTCAACACCCTCAGAATCCATTTCACCAGAACCCGCATTATTAGCTGCCACTAGATTAATAGTGAGTTCGTTACCAATAATAGTCTGTACAACTCCATAAACATCAGCCTTTCTTTCTGGAAAAACTTTTTCTAAAGTAGTTTCATCCTGAATGGGATCATTTGAAGTATTATCGATTACCTCTTCAGATCCACAACCTGATGCAATACCTACAATCAATACTATTAAAATTATAAAAAAACTTATTTTTTTCATTAATTATACCTCCTACTCATATCTAAGTGCATCTATTGGTTTAAGCTGCGCCGCTCTTGTAGCTGGATAGTAGCCGAAAAATGTTCCAGTTACTATAGAAAATACAAATGCTACTACATACCCGTTGATACTTGGTGAAACAGCTACTTCTAAATATTCGATAAATGGGGTTAGAATAAAACTAAACGCAATTCCTACGATGCCTCCCATTCCGCTAATAATAATCGATTCCAGTAAAAATTCTAAAAGGATGTCACTTTTTTTTGCTCCTAAAGCCTTCAGAATACCAATCTCTTTTGTTCTTTCTTTTACAGAAACAAAAAGTACATTCATTATTCCAATTCCCCCGACAATCAATGTAATTACTGCAATGGAGATTAATAATACTGACATGGTTTTTGCTGAATCCTGAGCTGCAACCAGCTTACTTCCTGCATCTCTAATAGCTATATCAGCTCCACCTATGCTTCTGTATTCATCCATAAATATATTTTCAATCTCGATTATTGCAGGGGCAACTGAATCGATATTATTTGCTACCGCTATTATTCTAGGCTTTGAACTCGATCCCAAAATATAATTTACAACTGTTTCATATGGCATGAATCCGCTATCATCAACGGAAATACCTTGTACAGCATCACCTACTCTGTCTAAAACACCGACAACTTCATATCTTCTTCCCGAAATAGTAACTTGTTGACCTATAGCGGAATATACATCTTCAAATATCGTTTCCGCAACATTTTGTCCAAGAACAATAATTCTTCTTCTACTTTCATTGTCTCCTGGTTCAATAAAGTTACCAGCGAGCATACTGATATTATTTAAATCATCAAAGTTATCTGTTACTCCATTTACCGACCCGTCATAACTTCCATATGAAGATGCCACAGTTTCTCTTGAAGCCACCGTTATAGTTACATCAGCAATGTACTCTGATTTTTCAGCAATCATTTCCATATCATCTATACCCAGTTTAAACGAACTACCTGAACCGGGTGCTGTTTGAATATACAACGTCCCAACATTCAACATGGCAAATTGATCTTCAACCGCTTCTTGTGATGCTTTTCCTATACCTACTACCATGATGATAGTCGCAGCGCCCACGATGATACCGAGCATAGTTAGAAACACTCTAAATTTATTGGCTTTTATATTCACAAATATAAGACGAATCAGTTCTTCTATTCTCATTTCTTATCACCTACTTATCGTTCTTATGAATAATATTTCACCTTCAGCCAAACCTGTTATAACCTCCGTGCTTATTCCATCAGTAAAACCAGTGACGATTTCTCTAATTTCGCTGCCATTTTCTGTTTTAACTTCAACTTGTTGCTTACCATCAACTATTTTAACTGCACTATTTGGAATAATAACGACATCTGTTTTTTCCTTAATAACAAATTCTACTAATCCACTTAGCCCATCCAACACTTTATCCAAAGGTTCATCGACCATTATTTTAGTTTCATATGTTACGATACCGTTATTGTCAATTTTACCTTTAGGACTGATGTAATCGACTGTTCCAAGATATTCTTCACCAAAATCAATTTCAAAATTCAAAATAGCCTTTTGACCTTCTTCGATTAAACCCATATCAAGTTCAGAAACTTCTGAAAGTACATAAGTTTGATCCATATTACCTATTGTTGCAAAAACATTATTCTTATTGACTTCACTACCGATTTCAGTATTTATAGATAAAATCATTCCCGGTTGATTAGCGTAAATCTTCATATCCATCGCCATTTCATAATCTTCATTTAAAGCTGCATATGTATCTTTTAAGACATTATATTCACTATATAGATTATTTAATTGCTTCTTGGCAAAGGTTAAATCACTACTTATTTCATTTAGTAAAATTTCTTGATTTCTTTTTTCATTTACAGAATACATATCAGGATACTCATTCATTAAAACTAATAATTTTTCTTCGTTTTCAAAATCATTTTCAAATTTTTGAACAGCAATATTTTTTTCTGAAATATTATTTTCCACATCTAACAAATCACTTGAATACTTAACTTCATCTTCTTTCCACTCTCTCATTAATGCATCTAAATCATTATTTGATATTTGAGCAAGCAAATCTCCTTCTTCCACAATATCTCCTGGTTTAAAAAACACTTCTTCAAGAATACCGTCATAGCCAGCCAGTACATCTACGCTAGGAATTATTAAATTTCCATCTGCTAATTGGGTAATTCTTAAATCGCCATTTTTCACCTTGACTTCTGTTGTTTTTTCAACCACTTCTTCTTCAGCTACGCTGAAATAATTATATAAAGGGTAACTAGAAATAACTGCTATTATCAAAACAATATATATAATCTTCTTTTTCATACAAACCATCGCCTCCAAAATATATTACTATCATGATAATCTCTATTTGTTACAGCCATGTGACAAAAAAAGAAACCTCTCTAATTAGAAGTTTCTTAAATTATTATTATCGTAATACTATTCTTCTTTAATTCCTATCTTTTTAACTTATCTATAACAAATTCCAAAACACTATTCATGTCTACAATATTTTCTCCAGCAAAGTTGCTTACCATCATCGCATTGTTCATAGTACCAATATAAAGCATAGTACCATTGATGGATTTATCAACATTGAAAATTTTCTTTTCCATTCCTTCTCGTATGATATTTTCAATCATAATAAATCGTTTATTCAATATTCCAAAGACATTCTGTTTAATATTAGCCTTATCGAAGTCATCTACCATTTGAAGAATTTTCATAGTTTTAAGTATGTCCATTCCCCTAGTAATATCACTTTTCCCAATAAGTCTAAGCTTTTCTTCCGGAGAATCAACTCCTTGTATCGATTGGACAACCTCTTCATAAGCTATTTCAAGATTAAAGATAATCATTTTTTGTACAAGCTCTTCCTTACTCTTAAAGTATTCATAAACGGTTCCTTTTCCTATTCCTGCTTTTTTTGCTATCTCACTTATTTTTGTGTCATGAAATCCTTTTTCAGAAAAGAGTTCCCAAGCTGCATGAAAAATAAAAATTTCCTTATCCTTGTATTCTTTCAAGAGCCTCTTCCTCCTTCAAAGTTTTTCTATTAAACATCAGATATACAGTTGGAATCAACACTACTGTCAATAAAGTCGCGAACAACAATCCTCCAATAACTACAGTTGCAAGCGGTGCAGTCGTCTCTGCTCCTTCTCCAATACCTAATGACATAGGCGTTAAACCAAGAACAGTTGTAAGTGTTGTCATCAATATTGGACGAAGCCTTACTCTTGATGCTTCAACAACTGATTCTTTAAGAGTTTTTCCTTTACTTCTTAAAGTATTGATGTAATCGACAAGAACTATCGCATTGTTGACAACAATACCAGCTAGCATTATTACACCGATAATGGCAGGAACGTTTATCAATCTTCCTGTAATAAACAGTGCAAATAAACTTCCTGTAAGAGCTAAAGGCAATGTAAACATGATAATAAATGGATACTTGATATTCTCAAACTGACTCGCCATTATCATATATACCAAAAGAATCGCTAGAATCAACGCCTGTCCCAAAGAACCAAACGCATCAACAAGATCTTCCTTTTGACCACCAACACTATATGAATACCCATCAGGAAAAGTCATCTGCTCTAAATCTTTTTCAACATCTTCAGAAACACTGTTTAGATCTCTTCCAAATGTACTCATTGAAATAGTTACAGTTCTTGCTTGATTTGCTCTTGTTATAGTAATCGGGCTTTTGACAATCTCCAAGCTCGTTGTTAATTCATCTAAATTTACAAGTCCATAAGGCGTCTCAATCTGTAGATTTCTGAGTTTATCTATGCTTCCTCTTATAGATTCATCTCCAATAATTTTTATTGAAATTTCCTCACCATCAGTTTTATAATTGGTAAGAGTAGTTCCTTTTGTCAAATCGCGTACATATTGAGAAATCATAGCACCTGTAACTCCATAAAAAGATGCTTTTTCTCTGTCGATCACTAAGACAAGTTCGTCTTTTTCTTCTTCTAAGGAAGAAGAAACTTCTCTTGTTCCATTAACAGCTTTAGCCATTTCTACAATTTTCTCTGAATAGTCCTTTAACACACCAAGATTATCACCTTTCAATTCAATAGATATCGGTGCACTCATTCCTCCAAAACCTTGATTTTCAGTAGCGCTGACACTTATTTCAGCACCAGCATAATCTTTGGACATCTTCCTTATTTCATCGGCCATCTCAAAAGTTGATTTATCTCTATCTTTTAAATCCACAAGGTTGGCTGTTATAGTTCCTGTATTTCCAGAACTCATTTGAATAAAACCCATACCCGATATTCCAACGCTTGTATATATCGATTCAATTTCTTCGATGGATTCCAAGTCTGATTCTATTCGATTCACCAAATCCAATGTATTTTCAAACTTTGTACTATTTGGCAATTCGACACTTATTCGAACACTTCCTTCATCCATTGATGGAATAAACTCAGCACCGATTAAATTTATCAGCCCAAGTGAAGAAATAAATACTACCACCATCAATGCAAAAGTTGACTTTCTTTTATTGATTGCAATTTTTACTAATCCTGTATAAAAATTCTCCACTTTTCCAAATGCTTTGTCAAAATATGAAAATCTTTTTTTCTCATCTTGTACGTGATCAATTTTTAGAATTAGAGAAGATAACATAGGTACAATAGTAAGCGCTACTACCAACGATGCCAATAATGAAAATGTAACTGTCAATGCCAGTTCCTTAAATAAAATGGATGTAACTCCTTCGACAAAAACTATAGGTAAAAATACTGCTACAGTTGTCAAAGTTGACGCAATTACTGCCATCGAAACTTCATTAGTTCCTTCCCTAGCTGCATCCGCTCTAGAATAACCCATATCGCGGTAACGGTAAATATTCTCTAGTACAACAATGGAGTTGTCTACCAGCATACCAAGTCCTAAGGCTAGACCTCCTAAAGTCATCAGGTTAAGAGTTATTCCATAAAAATAGATTAGTGCAAAAGTCGCGATTATCGATACTGGTATCGATATAGCAATAATTGTAGTTGTTCTTATATTCCTTAAAAATAAATATAAAATCAATACTGCTAAAACACCACCAACGATTCCACTTGTTGCAACATTTCCAATAGCTTTATTAATAAAAACAGATGAATCGAAAATGATTTCAATATCTACATCCTCTAACTCTTTTTCTAACTTCTCAATCTCTTTTCTAACTTCCTTTGCGACTTTAACAGTATTTGAATCTGTCTGTTTAGATAGATTCAGTCCAATGGAAACCTCGCCATTATATCTATTGATATTTGTAATGTCCTCTGTTGTCAATTCAACACTTGCAACGTCCATTAACCTTATAACACTGCCGTCATTCAGTAAAATAGGTAGATTTGAAATTTCTTCAATAGATTCAAATTCTCCTACTATTCTAAGAGGAATACTTTTATCTCCTCTTTCGATTACACCCGATGGTAAATTTAAATTCTCAGAGATCAAAATGCTCTTTAGCTGATTAAAAGATAAATTATAAGTATTCAATGCAAGTTGATCAATTTCAACTACAACTTCTTTGCTAAGTCCACCAGAAGTATTGACAGATGCAATTCCATCTATTCTCTCAAGTCTAGAAAGGATTTTATCTTCAACAATAATCTGTGTTTCATCAATGGTTCCATCCGAATTGACGCTTAATGTCATAATAGGCATTGCGTTTGGATCTATTTTAAAAACTCTTGGTGTAGAAGCATCATCAGGAAGAAATCCCTTGACCATGTCTACTTTTTCTCTCATTTCAAGAGCTGCACTTTCCATATCTGTTCCAAAATCAAATTGTAATATTACCAGAGAGTTTCCTTCGGATGATTGAGACATAACATCTTCAAGCCCACTTACAGTTGCTAATGCGCCTTCTAAAGGTCTTGTCACAAGATTTTCTATTTCCTGCGGTCCAGCTCCACTATATGATGTAGAGACAATTGCTACCGGCACATTGATTTCTGGATATAAATCAACTGATAAATTTAATAAACTAACTACGCCTATTAAAATAACTATCAACGTTATCATAATAACCGTAACAGGGCGCCTTATGGATAAATTTGATATTTTCAATTTATTGCCCCCTTACAACTTTAATTGTAGAATCCTCTTTAATAAAATTTTGTCCTTTTACTACTACAAAATCATCTTCAATTATGCCAGAGATAATTTCAATCATTTCACCATTGTCATCGCCCACTTCAACCGCTACTTTTACTGGTTTATTTTGATCTATTATATAAACGAAATTTTCTTCATCAAATAATACTGCATCAATAGGAAGCAAGAATATTTTTTTGTTAGAAAGTTCAACATTTACAAACGCCTTCATTCCCGGATATATCGCATTATCCACATTTGAAAGTTTTAAACTCCCAGTATACATGTTTTTTCTTGAATCCTTTTGTGGATTTATCCAATCTACAGTAGATTTAACAACAGTATTGATAGATGGTATTTCAATACTGACATTCATGTCTGGTTTTACCACATCGATTTTTCCTTCTGGAATATAGAATTTCACTTCTAAATTTTCCATATTTAAAACTGTAATTGTGTTTTGCGATGAAACTAAATTCTTTTCAGAAATATTGATATCACTTACTATACCATTTGCCGGTGCTACTAAATTCAATTCATCTAAATTTTCTAAAGTCTTCTCGTAAGCAAATTTTGCTTGGTTAAGCTGATCTCTTAACAGTTTTAGTTGATTGTCCGATGCCCTTAGTTTAGCGCCATCATATTCACTTTTACTAACAGCTCCAGCTTCATATAATATTTTTATCTTTTCAAAATTATCCAAAGCATTTAAGTAAGATTCATATTGGGAATTATAACTACTCTTAGCCAGTTCATATTGTAATCTTGAACTTTCAACTTGATCTAAAGTATTATCGCCTGAAAGGATTGCTAAAACTTGACCTTCTTCAACATAATCGCCAACTTTCACTAATATATCTAAAGCTTCTTCAGCACCCATGAGCATAGATGTAACCATAACTAACTCTTCTGATGATACTTCTCCTGCAAAAGTCAATGTCTTCGATATGTTTCCTTCTTTAGGCTGCATTACTTCAACAGGAACATAAATTTCTTCTGTTGCAACTTCTTCTGT
>DAOUQP010000172.1 GCA_030625575.1 Eubacteriales bacterium
TTTATTCCTTTAGCAGTACTTTTATACTTTTTGATTTCAGGAAGAACTCCTATAAATGCAGCGTTTTTTTCGATTATAACAACTGCTTTATTAACTGTAGTTGTAAGAATCATTAGGAAAGAAACCAAGGGACTTTTTATGGATTTAGTTTCTGCTCTTGAAGATGGAGCCAGAACTGCTTTAGGAGTTGCTGTATCATGTGCTGTTGTAGGTTTAATTATCGGCGTTGCTACACTTACAGGATTTGGACTGAAATTGGCAGGCGCAATATTATTCTTAGGGCACGGAAGTTTGTTCTTGACACTTATATTTACGATGATCGCCTGCATAGTACTTGGAATGGGATTACCGTCAATACCAGCTTATATTATCACTGCAACAATGGCTGCACCAGCATTAGCTAAAATGGGTGTGCCAATGCTTGTTTCACATATGTTTGTATTCTATTTCGGCATGCTTGCTAATTTGACACCCCCTGTTGCATTAGCAGCATTTGCCGGAGCCGGAATTTCTGGAGGGAATCCAGCAAAAACAGGATTCCAAGCAGTAAAACTTGCACTAGCAGGTTTTGTAGTACCATATATATTTGTATTTTCACCACAATTATTATTAATTGATACAACTCCAATTGGAATTGTCACAGTTCTGATATCAGCGATTATAGGTGTAGTCGCACTTGGAGCTGCTGTGGAAGGGTATCTGTTTGATAGTTTAAATCCACTCTTTAGAATTTTATTGTTCGCATCGGCAATTTTGCTGATGGTATCTGGAACAATGACAGATTTGGCTGGACTAGGAATATTCTTGACGATATTCATTTATTCAAGAGCCAAATTGAAAAGAGAAGTGGTATTACAAGCATAAGAAAAAGCCGGAATGCATAAAAGTATTCCGGCTTGCTTTTTTTCTTGATTTCATTTAACAAATAAATATTTTATCAAACTGTATTTATCCGTATAAAAATTGATTCTATCACCATCGTCAACCATTTCATAAAGCTTGTATTCCGTATTTTCAAATACAAAAGTATGCTCTGCAAAACTAGATATTCCATAAGGAATCATATCGATTTTTTGGTTTATGCCACTGAAAATGACATATCCATCTATAATCTCGGTTTTATTGCCGGCTTCATCCGGTACACCAGCACCAAATTGCTTGAATCTAGTTCTATCCAGAATAATTTCATAGCTGTCATCAATTCTAAATATTTCTTCCCACGGCGTCAATTCAACAGAATGAATCCATTTAACTATGAATTCATCTTCAGGTTCGATTTTAAAAACCATCAAAGGTTTATCGGTTTGATAATGCTCTAAAACCAGGACATGCACGTTGATAGTAAATGATGCGATTATTAGTATAAATAGTGAAATCAGGATATATTTCTTCATAAGTTTGTTTTCCTTTTTTAAATAAATTTATATAACCAGTAACAATTTCAAGTATATCATATGAAAGAAATTATTAAGTATTTGTAATGAAATTTTACTGAAAATTATGAAATAATGTTTGTAAGTTACACTGTGGGAGAAAAATCATGAGTTCAATAACAAATATATATCAGCAGTACAGTGGATTGTCCAAATCAGCATACGTGATATTTTTCGCTAGAGTAGTGACTAGTATGGGAGCCTTTATTTGGCCTCTCTTGACGCTGATACTAAGCAGAAAAATAGGGTATTCGGCATCGACTATCGCAATATTATATGCAACAATCGGAATAATATTCATTCCAGCAAATATACTAGGTGGGAAATTAGCCGACCGTTATAGCAGAAAAAAGATTATCATCATTTTTGATTTAATAAGCGTATCATTTTTCATTGCCTGTGGATTCACTGAGCCAGGGAATCTAATGGTTGTATTTTTTGTTATAGCTGGATTATTTGCAAATATGGAAGGACCGGCATTTGAAGCACTGCTAGCTGATTCCACTAAGCCGCATGAAAGAGAAAAGGTATATTCACTTTCGTATTTAGGACATAATCTAGGTTTTATTGTTGGTGCTGCAGTCGGTGGGATGCTGTTTGAAAACTATCTCAATATCGCATTCATCATCGATGCTTTAACAACTCTTTCATCTACAATATTGATCATTCTGTTTGTTAAAGTATTGAAAACGAGTGATTTAAAAGAAGATGAAAGAAATGAATATGAAGATCATGCAGATGAAGATACTACAGCTGTTGATATACTGAAAACTAGAAAACCGATTTTTGTTCAACTAATTGTTTTTATGTTCGCGGCGTTGATCTATGATCAATGGGCTTTCCTGGTACTACTTTATATGGAAAACATCTATTTAGAAAAAGGTGCACAATATTTTGGATATTTGGCAAGTTTTAATGGTTTTGTAGTTATAGTATTCACGCCGATATTGACGAGTATATTTAGAAAAACACATGAATTGCCAAAAGTGATTATTGGTTTATTGTTATTTTCATTCAGTTATTTAATTATTAGAGATACTGCATTGTATCCTTTGTTTTTTGTAATGATGTTTATTTTTACCATTGGAGAAATAATCAACATGTTGGGAGCAGCTCCGTATATAAGTAGAAGGGTACCGGCTTCTCACAGGGGACGTATCAATAGTTATAGAAATATCGTGCATTTTATTGGTGGAGTTGGTGGAAGAGTGCTCATGGGATGGATTATAGATACATATTCATATTCCGCCGCATTTATAACACTTGCTTGCATTGGAGGAGTAGTTGCATTGATTGTTTTATACAATTATAGATTAGATAAAAAAGCATTTCCAAAATTATATGAAAAACAAGTTCGTTATGAATAAAGCTGATATGAGAAAAAACATCATATCAGCTTTATTTTATACTCATTCTAAAGATATAATCCAGATTATTATAATCTAGATAATAATAATTTAAATTATAATAAATGTGGTATAATATATATAAGCTATACTACAGATATTTAGTGAGGTGTTTTAGATGGGTAAAAAATTTATTGATAGGTTTTCAGAAAAAGAAAAATTGGATAAAGAGTATAAGAGAAAAGGTTCTTCATTTGTTGTATTATACGGCAGAAGAAGACTTGGTAAGACTACATTGATAAAGGAGTTTATAAAGGATAAAAACGCATTGTTTTTCATGGCATCAGAAGAACTGGAAAGTCAAAACATTGATAAATTGAAGGAATTAGTTGCTGATTTTTGTGACAATAATATGCTCAGGAATGCTAAAATAACTAATTGGGAAGATTTGTTTGAAACCTTTATTAAACATGATACAAAAGAAAAAAAAATACTTGTTATTGATGAATTTCAATATCTAAGTAAAAAGAATTCAGCATTCCCATCTATTTTTCAAAGA
>DAOUQP010000066.1 GCA_030625575.1 Eubacteriales bacterium
TGCGTCAACAAGTATTTTCAGAATACCGTCTTCTTCTAGAAGAGTTTTGGCTTTACCATTAGCTCTGTAATACTGAGTAAATGCTTTGTAATCCACATTTTCCTCTTTTAACGCTTCTTCCGTTTTACCCACACTCGCCATTTCCGGCAATGTGAAAATAGGGCTTGGAACTAAAGATAGATTAAACTTTTTATCACCAAACAAATGATGAACTACCTGTTTTCCTTGTACTGTCGCTGCATGAGCAAGTTGATATTTTCCGTTGACATCACCAATAGCATAAATATTATCTATATTGGTTCTAAAGTTATCATCAACTACAATACCTTTTCTAGTATACTCAATACTGCATTCATCCAATCCATAACCGTCTAGATTAGCTCCACGTCCAATCGCAATTAGAACATACTCAGCATATGAATTTTCTTCCATACCTTTTTTGTTTTTATAAGTAACTTTTAATTCTTCTGACTCGTTTTCCATTTCAATCTCTTCTACCATCGAGCCAAACTCTATTTGAATTCCTTGCTTTTTCAACAACGGCTTGAATCTTTTTACTATAGTTTGATCCATTAAAGGCAACAAGTTTTTCATCGCTTCAATAATAGTGACCTTCACACCGAATTGATTCATAATACCTGCAAATTCAAGTCCTATAACACCTGCACCTACTATGATCAAACTTTTTGGAAGTTCTTCTAATTGCAATAATTCATCAGATGTAATCACTCTTTCAAGTTGATTGCCTTTGATGTTTGGTACAATCGGATGACTACCTGTAGCAATTATAAGATGTTCAAAACTTATCACTTCATTTTCAACTTCTATTTCATGCTCATTTTTTATAACGCCATAACCATGATAAATCTCAATACTATACTTTTTAAACAAACCGTGAATTCCATCAACAAGTTCATCGACAATACGATTTTTATCTTTTACTATTTCATTATAAGAAAACTCCATTTTCGTATTAAAAATACCTTTTTCATTTTCTTTTTCCATCTGGTGAAGAAGGCTTGCATGATGATGATAAGCTTTTGTCGGAATACATCCTCTCAAGAGACAAGTTCCGCCCAAGTCATCTTTTTCTATAACAGCAACTTTTTTGCCTAATTTAGCTGCTTCGATTGCAGCTTCATATCCACCAGGTCCGCCTCCTAGAATACATAAATCAAATGTATACATCGCTCACCTCTTTTATAATTATTTCCATGTCAAAATGGGTTTTCTTGCCGCCGTAACTTCGTCTAGTCTTCTTACAAGAGTAGATATCGGCGCTTCTTTTAACTTCTCTGGAGATGTTTTTGCTTCTTCTGCTATTTCTTTTAGCGCAATAATAAATCCATCGAGAGTTTCCTTTGTTTCAGTTTCTGTCGGTTCTATCATCATTGCTTCTTCGACAATAAGTGGGAAATAAATAGTCATCGGATGATATCCATAATCCATCATTCTCTTTGCAATATCTAATGTACTAGCACCATTTGCTTCTATTAAACCAGATAATACAAATTCATGCTTGCAAACTGATTTTATAGGTAATACATAGTCTTCTTTAAGCGATTCTTTTAAATAATTCGCATTAAGTACAGCCAATTGACTAGCGCTTACTAATCCATCGCTACCCATTGATAAAATATATGAATATGCTTTAAGCATAACTCCAAAATTACCATGGAAACTTCTTACCTTACCTATGGTATGTTTAGGATTATCTGAGAATGTATATCCATCATCAGTTTTTTCAATATAATGTCCAGGTAAAAAATCTACTAATTTTTCTTTAACGCCGATAGGTCCACTTCCTGGTCCGCCACCACCATGAGGTGTTGCAAAAGTTTTATGAAGATTATAATGAAGCACATCAAATCCCATATCTCCAGGTCTTGTAATACCTAAGTTTGCATTCATATTTGCTCCATCATAATAAAGCAATCCACCTACACCGTGAACGATTTCTGCGATTTCTAAAATATCCGTTTCAAACAAACCTAATGTATTAGGGTTAGTAAGCATAAACCCTGCAGTGTCTTCGCCAACTGCATCCTTTAACGCCTGTAAATCTACTGTTCCATTTTCATTAGACGGAATTGTAATTGTTTCAAATCCTGCCATGGTTGCGCTTGCAGGGTTTGTTCCATGAGATGAATCAGGTATTATTATTTTATTTCTATACTGCTGATTATTCTCTCTCAAATACGCTTTAATAATCATCAATCCCGCTAGTTCACCTTGCGAACCCGCAGATGGCAAAAGTGAAACTTGATCCATTCCAGAAATGCTTTTTAAAGCATTTTGAAGTCCATACATAACCTCTAAACTACCTTGAACTGTAGACATAGGTTGTAATGGATGAACATTGTTAAATCCAGCTAATGCAGCAACTTCTTCATTGATTTTAGGATTGTATTTCATTGTACAAGATCCGAGTGGATACATTCCTTCATCTACAGCAAAGTTTTTCTTGGATAAATTTGTAAAATGTCTAACGACTTCAGGTTCACTGACTTCTGGCAATTCTGCTGATTCTTTTCTTAATAAATCAGAGCCGAATACTTCGGATAAATCAATTTGATCAACTTCAGTATTTCTAAGTGTATAACCTCTTCTACCAGGTCGTGAATGGTCGATAATCAAGGCATTATAATTATTCATTTATACACGCCTCCATTTCTTTAACAAAACAATCTATTTTTTCTTTTGTCATTTTTTCCGTTACAGCAATCATCAATTCGTTTTCTGAGCCGGTATATGGTTCTAAATCAATACCTGCATAGAATTTTTTTTCTAACATTTTCTCAAGTAAATCCGCCGCCTTAATAGGAGTCTCGATAACGAATTCTCTAAAAAACGGTGTATTGTATTTCATCTTGAAATTATTATTAGCTGTTAAAGCCTTAGCAGTATAATACGATAAATCAACGCATTGTTTTGCAACATCTTGTATGCCTTGCTTACCCATCACTGCCATATATATATTTGCAGCCAATGCACATAGCGCTTGATTAGATGTGATGTTCGAAGTCGCTCTTTCTCTTCTTATGTGTTGCTCTCTCGCTTGAAGAGTCAAAACAAATCCTCTTTTACCGTCTAAATCTTCTGTCTTACCTACAATTCTTCCAGGCAACTTGCGCATCAGTTTTTTTGTGCATGCAATATATCCTAAATAAGGTCCACCGAAATTTAAAGTATTTCCTAATACCTGTCCCTCACCTACTGCTATATCCGCTCCAATCTCTCCAGGAGTTTTAAACAACCCTAAAGATATCGGATCGGCACTTTGCACTAATAGGCTTTTATTCTTATGAACTAAATCTGCTATCGCTTCAACATCTTCTACCAACCCATAATAGTTGGGGCTTTGTACAAGAACTGCACCGACTTCACTGTCAAGCATTTCTTTTAAATTGTCTATGTCAAGTAATCCATCTTTTGATTTAGCTTCAACATAACTTAGTCCTTTAAAATCTAAATAAGTCTTTATTACTTTTTTAGTTTCTGGATTAACTGTATCATTGATGATAAAAGTTTTTCTTTTATTAGCTTCATATGCCATAAACAATGCTTCTGCAGCAGCCGTAGCTCCATCGTAAAGCGACGCATTTGAAGCTTGTAAGCCAGTTAATTCACAAATCATGCTTTGATACTCAAATATCGCCTGTAATGTACCTTGACTTATTTCAGGTTGATATGGAGTATACGCTGTATAAAACTCTTGTCTTAACAACAACTGAGGTATAATAGCAGGAATATAGTGGTCATAGGCTCCGCCACCTAAAAAACTTGTATATTCTAAAGTGCTTTTATTCTCAGATGCCAGTTTATATAATATGTCGCGAATTTCTAATTCAGACTTTCCTACTGGAAAATCCAATTTCTCTTTAAAGAGTATTTCACTCGGAATATCTGAAAACAAATCTTCGATGTTTTCAAGTCCGATACGCTCTAGCATTTCCTTTATTTCTTCTTGTGTATGCGCCAAATAAGGATGCATATTTATCCCCCAATCTTTAAAATAAAGTGTCTTATTCGTGTTCTATTGTTTCGATATAAGCTTCATATTGTTCTTTTGTCAATAAGTCATCCAATTGAGATTCATCAAGAATTTCAATTTTCATAATAAAATTC
Source organism: Eubacteriales bacterium (assembly GCA_030625575.1). GTDB lineage: Bacteria > Bacillota > Clostridia > Peptostreptococcales > Acidaminobacteraceae > DAOURC01. The sequence goes on from DAOUQP010000066.1 coordinate 4,129, forward strand.
TTATAAGCATCTTTATTTAGAAGTTCAGGCTCATCTTCCAATTCTTCATTGATTTCAATAATTTTTCCTGTAACCGGCATGTAAACATCAGAAGCCGCTTTTACTGACTCTACAACACCAAAACTGTCTTCTTTATCAATTTCCGCGTCTTCTTCTGGTAATTCCACAAAAACAATGTCACCTAATAAATGCTGTGCATAATCTGAAATTCCAACCTTGCCCTCTTTACCATCAACTTCAATCCACTCATGACTCTTTGCATACAATAAACCTTCTTTAACCATAAGATCCTCCTTTTAAATTTATTTATTTATTTTTTATATTTTTTATTGTAAAAACTTTTCTTGGCAACCTTAGCTTCAATTAATTTATTTCTCAATTTAACAAATATTTGAGTTTCAAGAGATTTATACTCAATATCGACTAAAGCGACTCCAACACTCTTTTTAGTCCCTGGAAGTTGGTATCCTGTTGTTACCTCTCCAATGACTTTTCCATCCTCACTACACACTTCATACCCGTGTCTTGCGATTCCTTTTCCTATAAGTTCAAATCCTACTAGTTTTCTACTAAGACCTTCAGCTTTTTGTTTTACCAGTACATCTTTTCCAATAAAATCATTTCTATCTAGTTTCACAAAAAATCCAAGTGATGATTCTAAAGGAGATACCGTATCACCTAGTTCATTACCGTAAAGAGGCAACCCAGCTTCAAAACGAAGTGTATCTCTTGCTCCAAGACCTGCCAACTGAAGATTGAATTTTTTACCTGCTTTATAAATCAATTCAAATAGACCAGCAGTATCTTCCGCTTTTACATAAATCTCGAATCCATCTTCTCCTGTATAACCAGTTCTACTGACAATACATGGATATTCGCCGATCATAACTTCTTCTGAAAAATAGAAGAACTTTATTTCTTGCAAAGTAAACGATGTCAACTGCTGAAGAATTTCTTGCGCCTTCGGTCCTTGTAAAGCAACATCTCCATATGCATCACTTTCATTTCTTAGCTTCACATCGAAATTATCAGCCTGACTGCTCATCCAGTTGAAGTCTTTATCGATGTTGCCTGCATTTACTACTAGAAGATATTTTTCTTTGTTGTAACGATAAACGAGAAGGTCATCAACTACTCCTCCAGCTTCATTACACATTGGTGAATACAATACTTGATTATCAACTAATGCTGTAACATCGTTTGTTACAAGATAATCTACAAATTTTTCACTGTCTTTTCCTTCTACAAAAATTTCTCCCATGTGACTTACATCGAAAATTCCTGCATCTTCTCTTACTGCTTCGTGCTCTTCTTTTATACCCTGATATTGAATAGGTAACTCCCATCCTGCAAAATCAACAATTTTTCCATTGTATTTTACATGAGTCTCATATAATGGTGTTCTTTTAATCATAATATCCTCCTTTTTTTATTTAATTAAATAAAAAATAGACGCAACTCAATAAAGTCGTCGTCTATCATCTGTTTGGATACCTGAAAGATTCTATAATCATATAGATTATATTGCCCCTTCGGTGCTTAAAAAGCTTTCCAGAAGCACTATCCAATTGCGATACATTTACCTGAAAGTTTCCAATATATTGACAGTATATTGTTGCCCCTTCGGTGCTTACTTAAAAGCTCTCTCGCAATCTTCATTTAGCTTATATTCTATTAAATAATATTTACTTTTCTTATCTCTAAGAATAATTTTTTTTTCATATAAAATCAAGGTTTGTTTATATTTTAACATAGCTGAAAATCTATTTGGTTGACACTTTTTCTATTGTTTAATATACTTTATCACATAATATTTAAAGTTATTAGACTGGAGGTCTATTATGAGGTATATTATTAGTTCAACTAGCAACCCTTATTTTAATTTAGCAACAGAGGAATATTTACTAAACAATGAGAAAGACGATATCATTTACCTTTATAGAAATAAATCATCTATCATTATAGGTAAGAATCAAAATGCTCATGAAGAAATCAATTATCAATATGTCACTGAAAACAACATTCCCGTTGTTAGAAGATTATCGGGCGGCGGTGCTGTATTTCATGATTTAGGCAATCTGAATTTTTGCTTCATCACCAATAGAAAATCCGGGCAATCTTTTCAGCAATTCACACTTCCTATTGTTGATTTTCTCAAAATTTTGGGATTGAATGCTTCATTTTCCGGTCGCAATGATTTATTGATAGATGATAAAAAATTCTCAGGCAATGCTCAATACCATTTTAAAGATCGTTTGCTTCATCACGGTACTCTTCTCTTTTCCTCTAATATGGAACAACTTACTTCGGCGTTGAAAGTAAAGAAGAGCAAATTTGAAGGAAAAAGTGTTAAAAGCGTCAGATCGCGCGTTACAAATATCGAAAGTCATCTTCTAAAGCCTATGTCTATTAAAGTTTTTACTGAGAACTTATTTAATCATCTTTATCAAGATGATTCTAATGATGAGAGTTCTATCACAGCAGACAATCATGCGCTGACTCCTGAAGAAACTTTACAAATTCAAGCTTTAGTAAACACTAAGTATGATACGTATGATTGGACTTATTCTAAATCTCCCAAATCTACCATGATAAAAGAATTTAAATATTCTGGTGGAAATGTTGTATACTACTTAGATATAGCTGATGGCCAAATTAAAAACATAAACATTACAGGCGATTTTTTCAGCCGCGAAGATATCAACGAATTGGAAAATAAACTTATCACAGTTAAATATGAGAAAGATGCTATTATAAAGGTAATAGAGTCACTGAATATCGACAATTATCTAATAGGTCTTGATAATACTGATTTTGTTGAAAGTTTATTTTAATATAAAAGAAAAGGACAAATTATGAATACATTTGAAAACTTAGGTTTAAATGATAACCTGATAACTAATTTAAAAAAGCAAGGAATCAAGTCTCCTACTCCCATACAAAATCTTACTATACCAAAAATTATGGATAATAGTGATTTAATGGCTGAGGCACAAACCGGGACTGGTAAAACATTGGCGTTTTTACTTCCCATGTTTCAACATTTCGATTGCAGCGATGCTAATATTCAAGGGTTGATCCTCACTCCAACAAGGGAACTCGCTATTCAAATTACAGCTGAAGCAAAAAAACTTGCCCTGAATACTGATTTTAATATTCTATCTGTTTATGGTGGTAACGATATCAATTCACAGCTTCGTAAATTAAGCAATAAAGTTGCTTTAGTAATAGCAACCCCTGGAAGACTTATTGACCATATAGGAAGAGGTTCCATCGATTTAACTCATTTAAAAACATTAGTCTTGGATGAAGCGGATCAAATGCTGCTTGCAGGATTTAAAAATGAAATTGAAACGATTTTGAAAAGCACTAACAACGATAAACAGATGCTGTGTTTTTCTGCAACTTTAGATTCCAAGGTAAAAAAACTCGCTTATAAATATATGGACAACCCCTTGGAATTAGCAGTCAAAAAAGAAAGCATCACATTAGATGCTATAGAGCAAAAAATCATTCTTTCTTCTGATAGATGGAAACAAGAAGCTCTATTCAATGAACTAGACAAAGCGAATCCATTTTTGGCTATTATATTTTGTAGAACTAAAAGACGCGCCGATAAACTTGAAGAAGAAATGGCTACTCATAAATATCTTTGCGCTAAACTTCACGGAGATATGACTCAGCGTGCAAGGCAAAGAGTAATGAAATCTTTTAGAGAAGCAAACATTCAATATCTTATCGCTACTGATGTAGCTGCTAGAGGTCTTGACATCACTGGCATAACTCATATATATAATTATGATATTCCAGAAAGCCCCGAGATTTACATTCACAGAATAGGTCGTACTGGAAGAATGGGCAAAGATGGTATAGCCATAACATTTGTGGCTCCAAAGGACGAAGACTTGCTTGATAATATTGAAAAAGAGATTAAAATGATTCTTCCAAAAGAAGAATATTTAAGAAAATCAAAGGCATAAAAAAAACACATCAATCTGATGTGTTTTTTCATTATGCATTAATTTATAAACACACTATCTATCTTGTCTAGAAGCAGCATCTTGTTGTCCATATGATAAATATACAGTCTGTGAAGGGCTCTCGTCATGGCAACATAAAGCAGTTTAATGTCGAGTTCTTCTTCCTTGTATTCCTCATGAACATTTGCAATCATAACTACATCGAATTCCAGACCCTTTGCAAAATAAGAAGGTACCAGTATAATTCCCGCTTCATAAGATTCTTCTTTTTCATCCAATATTTTCGTGTCAAATATTTTCTTTTTGTCAAAATGTTTTTTTACCAATAGACATTCTGCATTTGTCTTGCAGATAATAGCTATTGATTTGAAATCCTCATTTTGAATTTCTAAAATTTTGTTTTCCAGTTCCATCAAAAGTATCTCTTTAGTACTAAAACTTCTTACCAGAGGATTTTCTCCATGGCGAATGACCGGCTTAGCCAAGATAATTTGAGGATCATTTAATTTTCTAATAATTTCATTGGCCATATTCATTATCTCTATGGTCGTCCTGTAGCTTTGAACCAATGTCATGTAATTGCTGTTTTTCTCACCAAAGACATTTCCTATTAGTTCTTCCCAGTTGCTAATCCCTCTATATGAATGAATCCCCTGAGAAACATCCCCTAATATCGTAAACATGTTTGTGTTTAAAATTGTCTTTAAAGTATAAAATTGAAAGACGCTGAAATCCTGCGCTTCATCGATAACTACGCTCTTAATTGAAATTTCTTCCTTGAATCCAAATAATCTATGTTTCAAATAAACAATAGGAGCATAATCCTCTAATTCGATTTTTTTACCATCTAGCAGTTCCTTGGTTTTCTCTGATAAATAAGAAACTCCATCTTCTGGAAGTAAATCGCTTGAATACTTTTGAATCAATTCTTTATTACTCATCAGTTCATAATAATAATCGAATATTTCCTTTTTTGGAAACATGTCTATATGTTTTTTTACTATTGTTTTTGATTCTTTTTTTATTCTTTGCACCAACTGATCTCTTTCATCGATTAAAGCGACTATCCTAAGTCTTCTTTCCTCAGACGGCTCCATTGCAAATCTTAAGTTTTCAATGTCTTTATCATATTTTCCTTCAAGAATTTTCAGTCTTTTATCCTTAAAAAGTTTTAGTTTATTTGCAAGTCTTTTCTTTACCTCGTTGACTCTTCTATATACTGGCAAATGGTTTACATCTCTTAAAAACAATTCTTTTATTTCTTCTTTTGTTACCAGCACATCATTTACTAAAGCAAAATCCTCATCAGGAGTGAAATTCATTTCAATATCTTTTACATATGCATCAATTATTTCCTTAAAATCCATAGAGCCCTTGAATCTAGTCGCCCACCTTATCAGGTTTTGCTCTTTTTCCGATTCTTGATTCACGTGTATGAGTCCGATTAGTTTACTACTCTCATCTACCATCTTGTATTTGTTTCCAAGAAGCTTGACCATAAAATCAATAAAGGTAGTTTGAACCACCTTTTCAACACCAAGCTCAGGCAACACCTCAGAGATATAATTGATAAAGAGTCTATTAGGGGCCATTATCATAAAATTTTCTGGAACAAATGTATTCTCATAAGTATAAATAAAATATGCTATACGGTGAAGTGCAATAGTAGTTTTTCCACTTCCGGCAACTCCTTGAACAATCAATGGTTTGTCCATCGCAGCTCTAATAACATTATTTTGCTCTGCTTGAATGGTAGAAGCAATATCTTTAAGCTTTTTTTCGGCGTTGGCTTCTAAAGAAGCTTGCAAAAAAGCATCATTGGTCGTTATATCTACATCCAGGATATTTCTCAGCTCACCATCTTCTATGGTGTATTGCCTCTTTAGAAAAAGCTCACCTTCTTGAGTGATTCCTTCTACTTCGTAAGAAGTTTCACCGAGTCTTCCATTATAATACACATTGGCTATAGGAGATCTCCAATCTACAATCAAGGGAATATTATCTTCCGCTCTAAAAAGTGAAGTCTTGCCGATATACAATTTATCTGTTTTGTCGCTTCCTTCTTCTTTATAATCAATCCTTGCAAAATAAGGTTTTTTCCTCGATCTCGAATAACTATCATAGTTTTTATCAGCAATTTCAATGAATTTTGTATTAACCAATATACTGATATAACTCTGAGAGCTATCGAGGTAATCCAAATTCACCATGGCATCTTTAATATTGTCCTTATATAGTTTTCTGTAATCCTCTGTAGCATCTATGACTTTTTCCAAGTATCCCTTTGTGTAATCGAGTCTTTCTGTTTCTTTTTTATATTCAGGGTGTTTCTTTACCGGCATATATTTCTTCCTTCCATAACTACATATATTCATCTATTTTAAATGCTATTAATCTTTGCCCATTTTATGCATCGAAATATTATATCAGCATAAATTAGATTATTCAACTACCAAAAAATAATCATAAGGATATCATATAACTATATTTTTTTCATTTCTAGATAAGGTTCTTCTTCAAAATGCCTCCTGTTTCTCAATGGCGAAAAAAACTTATATTTCGCAATTTCATTGATAATATTTTACATATTATATATAATTTAGAAAAAGCATTTATAAACTATACATCACGTAGATTGTTTTCACATACTCAAAAAAACAGGAAAGAATGTTGTCATATGTATATCGGTCATTTTATTCTTTTGATGATATTGGCAAGTGTGTTATTAATCGCTTTTTTTATATCTCAAAAGAAAAAGAAAACTTTTGCTTATGCTTGTTGGGGAATATCAGTAATATTCTTCTTTGTTTCATTACGTTATTTTTATGATATTTTTATTTATAATCCGACGACGGAAGGTTATACAATAACATGGTCTATGTACCTTCTATCACAAAATGAGGATTTTTTATTTAGAAATGGTAAATTATTCGGATTATTTTGGGGTACTGGTACAATGATTGTTTCGTTAATTCTTGGAATAGTGAATATCAAACATCATAATATAAACTATAATAAGATTTTCAAGAGTAAGAACTGATATTATTAAAATACTTTGGAATTTTTCATGTAGGAAGGAGACGTTACTAAAATATGAAAAAACTAATTAATGGAGTTATAGCAATGATTATCTTTTATATTTTCAATATGTTCATAATGCAAATAATTGGACAATTTATCTTTTTTGGAGATGATTTTATAATATCATATCACATGTTCACCTACACCGGTGTAATGACATTATGTGGTATTGTTATTGTATGTACTTATATCATAGTTGAAAAATTGAATGATATAAAAAAGAAACTTAATGACGTAAATACTGATATTTAAATATAGTATCAAATGCTGAAACACATATGCAAATATTATCTTTTTAATTGTTTTGGAAAAAGCAACTCTTGAAGCAAATACATAACTAAGAACACCAAGTTTTTTTACAATACTTGGTGTTCTTTCATTAAATACCTTCTTCTAGACTACATCTATTCCTACTTCTTCAAATGTAATCATATTCTTATTCATCAATATGCTACCTTCAATTATATTGAACATTATCGCAGAACCTGTACCTTCTCCGAGTCTCATGTCCAAATCAAGCACCGGCTCTAAACCTAATAATTCAGAAGCGTATTTCGCCCCTTTTTCCATGCTTTTGTGTGATGGAATAAGATATTCTTTGACTTTTGGTTCTATAGAACATGCAATTAAAGCTGCTGCAGTGGAAATAAAACCATCTACTATTACAGGTATTCTATTTGCCGCTCCGGCAATCATTACCCCTGCCATTCCACCTATTTCAAATCCACCTACCTTCGCCAAAACATCTATTGGATCATTTGGATCAGGATTGTTGTTTTTTATAGCATCTTTTATTACTTGTATTTTATTTGAAATTCTCTCCTCTGGTAAATTAGCGCCTATACCAGTTACTTCAGCCGGGTCGACATTTCCAAGAACAGATATTATTGCAGAACTCGGAGTAGTATTACAAATTCCCATTTCACCAGTTCCTACAATATCATATCCTTTGTCTTTTAAATCTTGTACAATCTCAATCCCAATTTCAAGAGATTTTACAGCTTCTTCATAAGACATTGCAGGCATGATTCTCATGTTGCTGGT
>DAOUQP010000051.1 GCA_030625575.1 Eubacteriales bacterium
TTGTTTTTCTCGTCGATTTCAAAATTTATATTCAATCCATTTATCATAATATTATGACACATGGGAATTATTGAAGATGTCATTTTCCCACCCATAATTCCACCTATCTGTGCAGTTGATAAAACATCGCCTTTTTTCATAGCACCAGATACAATTTTATTCAACGTCTCTGGTTTCATACTGATTTTCCCTCTTGCTATGGCTACTCTATGTGTTACATCTTTTTCGCTTACATCAACCATTTTAGGTCTTCCTTGCTTATTAAAATGTGTGAGTCCCATTTATTTCAGCCTCCAATCTTATTCATATCACGCATAATCGGTATAAAGTCACTATCATTAATGTGATGCTCTTTCGGCTTATTGATAACACCTTGTTTTATAACGTCTCCAACATCCTCAGGGTGATTTCTGATGACATCTAAAAGATCTATCTCTTCATCCGAATGTAAACAAGGTTTGATCTTTCCATCAGACGTCAACCTTATGCGATTGCAATTACTGCAGAAATTACATGAAATTGGATTGATTAGACCTACAAGCCCTAAATTGCCCTCTTTTTGATAATAACTTGCCGGTGAACTTTTATCAAAGTAATCGATAGGTTTTAATTCACTTGCTTTTTCAAGCACCAAATCATTTGAAACAAATTTATCCTTGGACCAATCAGCTGCCACACCTATAGGCATCAATTCAATAAATCTAACATCGATATTTCTTGATTTTGTTATATCGACAAAATCTTCAATTTCATCATCATTGAACCCACCAATCAGTACTGTGTTCAGCTTGACTTTTCTGAGTTTCGAGTTATAAGCAGCATCAATCGCATTTAAAACTACATCTAATTTCCCACCGCGAGTAATAGTTTCAAAACGCTGAGGCTTTAAACTGTCTATGCTAATGTTGACGCGATCCAGTCCTGCATCAACTAAATCATCCAGCATTTTTTCTAAAAAATATCCGTTGGTAGTCATCGTAATCTCTGAAATGCCCTCTATTTGTTTTATTTCTCTCACAAGATCAACAATGCCTTTTCTGATTAACGGTTCTCCTCCAGTTAATCTGATTTTACTTATCCCATGTAGCGCCATCTCTTTTACAATTTCTACAATTTCTTCATTTCTTAGAATATCTTCATGTTTCAACTTACATATTCCTTCAGACGGCATACAATAAGAACATCTAAAATTACAGCGGTCCGTAACTGAAATCCTTAAATATGTAATTTCTCTTCCAAATAGATCTTTCATATCATCACCTATATTCTAATTATTTTACCAACATCATCTAAGCTGTAACCAGATAATTTTTCTGTTTCCTCTTTAAATGTTTCTGAAGTAATCACTTCAATAAATTTCACCATTTTTTCATTTTCTAAAAACTCGTTTTCCACAATGAAATCGTATTCTTCAACACCGATAGGAATAAAATCAAGTCCCATCGCCTTCGCCACCGATTGAATCCCCATAGCAACATCGGCGCTACCAGAAAGCACAGCTGCTGCAACTGTCATATGCGTATTCATTTCTCTAGGATAGCCGGCAATTTTTTCTCTGTCAATGTTATTGTTCTTTAAAAGATAATCAAGCAGCACTCTTGTCCCAGAACCTTTTTGTCTATTTACAAATATAATATCTTCTCTTATTAAGTCTTCAATCCCCGTTATGTTTTTAGGGTTACCTTTACCTACATAAAATCCTTGAATCCTGTTTAGTCCTTTAACAAGAGAGTATTTTCCTTTACCTAAATATTTTTCAATTACCGGAACATTATATACACCTGTTTTTTCATCAAGCAAATGCACAGGTGCAATATGCGCAATACCTTTCTTCATCGCCATCACACCAGCAAAACTCCCCTGATGAGATGAAGAAAAATAAAGACCGTTGTATTTATTATTGAGAATATTCGTGATGATATCTAAAACAATATCATGACTGCCGATAGAGACTATCGTTTCATCTATATTTGCTCTAGGAGACATTAAAATTACTTCTACTTCGGTTCCTCCGTCAATTCCCTCAATGCTTTTAGGAATTCTTAGAACTCCATCCGCTCTCACAAGAGACATAGTCACTCCTGCCCCTCTATTGAGTGGTGATGCTATCAAAGTATTATTGACTTTACCTAGCTTGACTCTTACAAATTCCTCGCTTTTTATCGACGACATCACTCTTCTAGAAAGCTGGGCTTTCACTACTCTTTCTTTTGACTGAGTATGATAGTACCGATCAAACAGCTTATCTACAATCAGTTCATAAATAAGATATGCCGACACTGGAAATCCCGGTACTCCAATGACAGGTTTATTATCTATTACGCCAAGTACAGCAGGTTTACCTGGTCTGATATTAATACCATGAAAATAAACCTTTCCAAAGTGGTCAACTACTTTAGATGTATAATCCTCAGAACCCGCACTTGATCCAGCATTGATTATCACAACATCATTCTCGTCAGTTGCTTTTCTAACAGCAGCTTTCAACATTCCAAAATCATCTTCAACTATGTCATAACGATTAGGAATCAATCCTCTTTCTATCACCAACGATTCAATAACTCTAGAATTCGATTCAATAATATCTCCAGGTTTCAACTCTTTTCCCGGATCGACAATTTCCGTTCCTGTTGGAATTATTCCAATTCTCAGCTTTTTGATAACATCTACTTCTACAACACCACCTGCAAGCATCGCTCCTATATCGACTGGTCTTATATTGACATGAGCTGGAATTATCATTTCTAAAACCGCTATGTCTTCGCCGACTGGCCTTACGTCTTGCCAAGGATATGCCGCTTTAAATATTTCAACTGTCTTATCATCAATTTTTACAACTTCTTCAATCATGATAACACTATCAAATTCCTCAGGAATCACATCTCCAGTATCTATATACAGGAAATCCTTTTCATATGTCAATCTTACCGGGTTAGTTTCATCGGCTTCATATGTATCCTTCGCTCTAACAACTATTCCGTCCATAGCAGATGCATTATAATGAGGTGATGATACTTTTGCAAAAATTGGTTCAGAAGTAATTCTATTTAAACTATCTATAACTTTGATTCTTTCTATTTTTCTCTCTATATTTTCAAAGCAATTAAAATATATTTTTTCAACTTCTTCTAAATCTGTACTTTTTAAATATATATTTCTCTCCATTTTTCCACCTCTTAAATAAAATAGTAAAAGTCGACCATTTCACCTTTTCTATATCCTTCTAAATCTTCGTTGACTATGATATATCCAGTTGATGCTGCAATTAAATTTATCATCCCCGATTTACCGTAAACTGGAGTTATAAATAAATTTCCATCTTCTTCATAATGCCTCATCATCAAATATGTATCTTTCCCCGGAGAAGCGAAAACATTTCTATCAAGTATTCTTTTCTCTTTTTTCTCAACTAATCCAATTGTTTTAAATACATTTTGCAGTAAAAAATCTACAATGACACGGTAGACAATCATAGCAGAAACCGGTTGTCCAGGAAGTCCAATCAACGGAACATTATCACCTCTTGCAACAATGGTTGGTTTGCCAGGTTTTATGGAAATTCCGTGAATAAAAACTCCAATATCCCCAACTTTATCAAATATTTTTGCAGTATTATCTTTCTCTCCCATTGAACTACCGCCGGAAACTATTACTAAATCCGCTTCAGTCATACTTTTGGTTATGATTTCTTTCAACTGATTATACTCATCTTTTACAACATAAGTTTTCATTGCAATAGCGCCGGAAGCTTTTAATAAATTTGCAATTGTGTATGTATTGATATCCAAAATCTTACCGATTTGTAGATTATCAATATCTTCTACAATTTCATCTCCAGTGGAAATTAAAACTACTTCAGGCTTTTTATAAACCTCAATTTCCTTTACTCCTATTGAAGCAAGTACACCAATGTCCTTCGATCTGATTACTTCGTTTTTTTCCATAACCTCTTGATCGACAAGAACATCATCACCTATACTCATAGTATTTTCTTTTCTAGCTACAGGTTTATAAATAGCAATACTTTTTTCACTGAAAATTTCTGTATACTCAATCATTACAACGCTGTCGGCTCCTTTAGGAAGCATTCCACCAGTAGGAACATAGATGCATTGACCATTTAATATTTCACAACTGTTTTCTTTTCCCATTTCACTCTCTCCGATAATATCCAGCATCATCGGCATACTTTCTGATGTACCTTGAACATCACCGGAAATTACAGCATAACCATCTACTGTTGAACGGTTGAAATGAGGAACATTTATCTTCGACTTAACTATCTGAGCTGAAATTCTATTTAAAGATTCCATAATAGCTATTTTCTCTGTTTCGATTTTCAAATCGGAAAACACTTCTAAAATTCTTTTTTTTGCATTTTCAATACTGTGTACTTTAAATAAATCCATAATTTCACCTTATCAATAAATTTCCCGATGACTAAGAATTCTAAGACTCCCTCTCAAATAGGATGGAGATGAGAATTCTACAGCCTCTGGATAACGATTTTTAATCATCAGACGATGTAAGCTTCCTTCTGATTTCAAAACTCTGTTAATAAAAAAAATATTCCCAAAAAGGAATATTATAAAATACATAATTTTTTCCTTTCCAAAAGGGAGGCTAAAAAATTTCTCTTTTAACCCATCGATTTATCATTCATAGTTAAACCTTAGAAAGATAAATTCGGAAAATAATTTTCTATTACTTATTATAATATCATTTTACACTGTTAGGTTCAATCAATAAGGAAAATTAAATTCCATTCGATTTTCATCAAATTCTATTTTTTTAAATCCAACACTTTGGTATACTGATAAAAAGGAGTGTTTACCGATGTATAAAGTAGGTATAATCACCGCAAGTGATAAAGGTTCAATAGGCCAGCGAGTTGATACAAGCGGCCCACTTATAAGAGAAATCATTACGCCAAAAGGCTATGAAGTAATAAAATATGTAGTTATTCCCGATGAACATCAAATATTAGTTGACACAATGAAAGAAATGACCGATGATTTAAAAGTAAATCTCATTTTAACAACAGGAGGTACTGGCTTTTCACCAAGAGATCATACTCCCGAAGCTACATTGGAAGTTATCGATCGAGTGGTGCCTGGCATTCCTGAAGCTATGCGTTATTATAGCCTTCAAATAACGCCGAGAGCTATGTTGTCGAGAGCTGTTGCTGGAATAAGAAAAAACACTTTAATAATAAATCTTCCGGGAAGCCCAAAGGCCGTAAAAGAAAATTTGGAATCTATAATTGATTCCGTTTCCCATGGCCTGGATATTTTATTGGAGTATGATGCTGAATGTGGAGTTGAAGTAAATGATTAAAATAAAAATCATATTTAACCCAGTTGCTGGGAAAGGTGAAGAAAGTGCAAATATTAATGAATTAGCCTTAACTTTATTGGATAGGAACTATACTGTATCGAAATTTGTTACAAAACAAAAAAATGATGCTTTTAATGAGGCTTTCAAAACAGCGATTTCCGGAGAGTGGAATCTAATCATTTCAGCTGGTGGTGATGGTACTCTTAATGAGGTGATTAACGGCATTATCAAAAGCAGTAATCCTATTAATCTTGCGGTTTACCCTATTGGTACGATGAATGATTTTGGTAAGTTTTTAAACATTCCAAAAGATCCGTATAAATTGGCAGATAGGATTGATGAAGGCCGCTATTCTAATGTTGATGTCGGAAAAATCAACAGTCAACACTTTATAAATGTTGCATCTATGGGTATTTTTACTTCAGTTGCTCACACAACATCTAAGGAAAGTAAAAACTTGTTCGGTCCATTGGCTTATTACATTGAAGGACTCCGTCAATTTTCTTCAACAAATATTCCATTGGCTTATATAGATATTGAAAGTGAACAATTCTCTTTTTCAGGCGAATTTATTATCTTTTTAATCAGTAATAGTTCCAGTATAGGCGGATTTCATAAAATGGCGCCAAAAGCCTGTATTGATGATGGTAAATTTGACTGTATTTTAATTAAAAAAGCACCTGCTTACAAATTATTCGAAATCTTTCTAAAAGTCTTCAACGGTCAGCATATTAATAGTGAATTTGTTGAATATTTTCAAACAAATCGTATTTCATTTGATACGAAAGAAGAAATTGATGTAGATGGCGAATATCATAGTAATGGAAAACAAACTGTGGAAATTATTCATAATGCACTTAAAATGATTATTTAAATTCTAAAAGGAGTAAAAATATTATGATTGAATTAGGAAAGTATCAAGAATTAATTGTATCAAGAATTAAGGGTTCTGGCTTTTATCTCAAAGAACCGAATTCAGATGTAGACTATGAAATTTTTTTACCTGGATTTGAAGCTGCAAAAGGTACAGCTATCGATGATTTAATAAACGTGTTTATCTACCGCGATACAAAAGATGAATTAATAGCTACAACAAAAGATCCAAAAATTTTATTAAATAAATTGGCAATGTTAAAAGTTGTTAAAGTAGCCGAAATAGGTGCCTTTCTAGACTGGGGACTTGGTAAAGATTTATTTCTACCTCATAGCGAACAACTGTCTCTTATTAAAGAAGGAGATAATATTTTAGTTAGAATGTACATTGATAAATCGGAGAGACTAGCTGCTACTATGAAAACCCAAAGAGGAATAACATCGGATAGTTCATATTCTATCGATGATACTCACGAAGCAACTATCTATCGTATAAATCCTGACATGGGAATATTTGTTGCAGTTGAAGATCAGTATGATGGTTTAATTCTAAAACAAGAAATTTTAGGGAACTATAATGTGGGTGATAAGCTTCTATTGAGAATTGCTAAAATAAGAGAAGACGGCAAATTAATTATGTCATTTAAGAAAAGGGCGAATCTTCAAAAAGACGACGACGCCAAGCATATTCTAAACGAATTACATGATAATAATGGATTTCTTCCGTACAACGATAATAGTAGTCCAGAAGAAATCAACAAATTCTTCTCAATGAGTAAAAAAGCATTTAAAAGAGCACTTGGAAAACTTCTAAAAAACGGACAAATAGAAATGCTTGATAATGGTATAAAAATAATCGAAACGAGAGACAATTAACAATGTTTCTCGTTTTTTCGTTATAAAATTTTTACCTAGGGTATCATACGAATTAGGAGAGATTGCGATGAATAATAAAAATTTTAAAATCACAACTTCTTTATTCATAGTTGTTGGGCTAATAATTTCATTTAGTCTTTTTTCTTTTGTCAAACATTCTCTTCAAGATATTCAAAAAAGCACTTTCAATAGAGAAGCTGAAAATCGTTATAACGCTATATATGAATCTGTCAATCATAATGAAATAATAATGTCTGTGCTCAAAACCTATTTTAATTCTATCGAAACAGTTAACCAAGATAGTTTTGCTGATTTCACCATCAACATTGTCGATTGTCTTCCAGGAGTAGTTATTCTAGAATATGCTCCAAAGGTTCCTTCAGAAAAACTAGAAGATTTTATTCAAAACGCAATCGATATCGGATATAAAGATTATTACATCAAAGATATCGATAACGGTACAATCATACCAGCTAAAGAAAGCGATATTTATTACCCTCTTTATTTTATTGTTCCACTAAAAGAAAACGAAAGTGCTTTAGGAATAAATATCTATTCAGATTCCTTGTCAAAATCTGAAATTGACTTGGCAGTTGACACTGATTCCTTGATAATCACTGAACCTACTGTTCTTTTAGGAGATAGCGAAAGCACCTTTTCATACGCTATGATACAGCCCGTTGAAGATCAATTGAATAATGAAGGTGTACTTGTTAGTTTAGTGAGATTTAGTGATTTATTCAGTCAATCACTATCTACTTTTGACAATACTATCAATGCTATTATTTTCGATACTACAGATTCTTCCAATCCAATTTTTATCCATAATTATTTATCCGATGAAATTGAAATATCAGAATCAGATATAATTAACGAGTCGTTATATCTGAAAAAGAATATATACTTTGGAAATAGGAAATGGACTATATATTTTGTTCCAACTGAAAATTATATTAGTAATATTGATTTTAGGTATGATATTACAATTTTAATTCTATCGTTAACGATAATATTGATTTCAGCATATTACTTTTATGCTTTGCTTAATCAAAACAAGAAATTAGAGGACCTTGTAAGTGAAAAAACACTTGAACTTGAAAATCAGGCAATTAAAGATTCTCTTACTGGTCTTTATAACAGAAGAAAATTTTTTCAGGATATTCCACATTTTATCAATCGCTATAACAGACGAAATGAAGTTTTCTCACTGAGCATGATAGATTTGGATTTTTTCAAACGTATTAATGATGAATACGGCCATGATGTAGGAGATTTTATTTTAATATCTTTTTCAAAATATTTAGAGGAGCATATTCGCGATAACGATTTACTTGTCAGATATGGCGGCGAAGAATTCATTATTCTATTTGAAGCAACAAACAAAAAAAATGCTAAGGAAATATTAGAAAGAGCATTACTAAATCTAAATACCAAAGTATTCACTTCGAGAGGATATGATATTCAAATAACCTTTAGTGCAGGCATATCGGATATCTCTGAATCAACAGATATTTATAAATTAATTAAAATATCAGATGAGCGTATGTACTATGCTAAAGAACATGGACGAAATCAAATTATTATTGAATAGTACATTCTATGTGAAATCGAAAAGGACATGTAATCAACATGTCCTTTTTACTATTTTTCCATAAATTTATATCCGTATTCTGTTGGTGGCGTAAAATTTTCTTTAACAACCTTGGCATTGATCCATCTAAGCAAATTGAATTTACTCCCAGCTTTATCATTTGTTCCAGAAGCTCTAGCACCACCAAAAGGTTGTTGTCCGACTACCGCGCCTGTTGGTTTGTCATTTATATAAAAATTCCCAGCAGTATGTTTAAGTTTATTTTGCATATATACTATCGAGTTTCTTTCTTTTGAAAATATTGCTCCAGTAAGAGCATATGGAGATGTTTTGTCACATATGTCCAACATTTTATCGAAGTCTTCATTTTCATACACATGAATCGTTAAAACAGGTCCAAATATTTCTTCTCGCATAGTTATATAATCATAATTCTTTGCAATTATAACAGTAGGTTCAATAAAATACCCTTTTGAATCATCGTGTCCACCACCACATAAAATATATGCATCATCTGAAACTTTCGCATTTTCGATATATGAAGTGATTTTCTTAAATGATTTTTCATCGATAACCGCATTCATAAAATTAGTAAAATCCTTAACATCTCCCATTGCAATAGTCGATATATCCTTTATCAGTTTTCTTTTCAACCTAGACCAAATGCTAACCGGAATATACGCTCTAGATGCTGCCGAACATTTTTGTCCTTGATACTCAAATGCGCCACGTAAAAGGGAAGTTCCCAGACTATCAACATCAGCACTTTCATGAGCAAAAATAAAGTTTTTTCCACCTGTTTCTCCTACAATGCGGGGATAAGATTTGTAAATCTCTAAATTATTGCTGATTTTTTTCCAGATGCCAGAAAAAACATTTGTAGAACCAGTATAGTTGAAACCTGCAAAACGATTGTCTTTAAGAATCACATCTGTAATCAAAGAAGCTTTGCCTGGAATGAAGTTGATAACCCCTTTTGGCAATCCAGCTTCTTCCAACAATTTCATAACAAAGTAATTTGAGTACACCGCTGTAGACGCCGGCTTCCAAAGAACGACATTTCCTGCAATAGCAGGTGCTGTAGCTAAATTTCCACCAATCGAAGTGAAGTTGAAAGGTGAAACAGCATAAACAAATCCTTCCAAACCCATATACTCAACTCTGTTCCATGAGTCATTTGTAGAAATAACTTGTTCATTGAAAATTTGATCCATATAGTATGCGTTAAACTTAAAGAAATCAATGAGTTCACATACAACGTCAATCTCAGCTTGATGAATATTTTTACTTTGAGATAACATCGTTGCCGCGTTCATCGTATATCGCCATTTAGTAGCTAATAATTCAGCAGCTTTTAAAAATATCGATGCCCTATGTTCCCAGGGTAGTTGTTCCCATGATTCCTTTGCTTTAATTGCAGTTTCAATAGCCGTCTGTATTTCAGCCTCTCCTGCAGCATAATAATACCCTATTACCTTTTGATGATCATGAGGCATGGTGCACGGTATTCTTTCACTTGTTCTAATTTCTTCACCATTTATAATCAATGGTATGTCAATTACTTCATTGCTTAACCTCTCAAGTTCTGCCTCTAGCAATTGACGATCTAGTGATCCGCTTTCGTAAATTCGTACTTTCTCATTACTGGGTCTAGAAATAATAAAATTTGCATTAGCCATAAATAAAACTCCTCTCTCATTTTCAAAAATAAAAGACGTATCTCTAAGATACGTCGGCATTTGAAAAAAGATACGCTAAATACAAGTATGTTATTGTAAACAACATACTCACTTGATAGCATAATACTTTCTTTTCAAACACGGAAGGCTTTATCATTTCTAACAAAACCCAACGGCCAAAACCTCATAGTATTCACCTTAGAGATAGTGGCTCGAAAATATCTTTATCACTACTTATTTAGTTTTAATACAACTAATTAATATCATAGTATTCTTTTATATCTCTGTCAATATATATACTTATAAAAAAAGATGATTTCCGTTTACTACAGAAATCATCTTTTTAATCATGTTGTTTTAATGATAGAAATACTCTCCATCAATTATTTTATATAAATCATCAGTCTTGGTTTTAAATGGTGAATTATTAAAATACAAACAATCACTTATATTGTTTTCGCCTTCCAAAGCACGCCTTGCCGCTTCAATGCTCAGTTCACTTGGGATAAGTGTCAAAAATGATTCTCTATGTGCAGGTGGAAACTGAATATATACATCAATTTCAAAAATTACATCATGAATACTATTTGGAAAAATATTGCTCTCTACTCGATTTAAGACGACATTAGCTACAGCTAATTTCATATCGATTGTTGACCCACCTGTTTCAACTTGAACAATTCTCGAAAGCCAAAGCAAATCCTCTTTAGTATATGAATGCTGCACATCCAAATCGCTTCTGCTAACTAAATTTTCATCACTACTGATATCCACTATTCTATTTATACCATCCCATTGAACCGAAAAACCTAAGTTCTCAGATAAAAATCTCACTGGAACATATGTCCTTTCGTTTTTAAGGAACGGCATTGCGTCCATAACTTTTATTTCACCATCGACATCGGCTGTAAAACTATCGATGTTAAAAGTGATTATTTGATTATCTAACCGTATAGTTACTTCCCTAGTTGCATTCTGCCATTCGACAATTGCTCCTAGTGATTCGGCAACATCGCGAGCTAAGACAAAAACTCTGTCATTTACAATGTAATTCTTATCAGTTGATTCAATCAACTCATCATTGACTCGAACACTTACACTATCATCTACTTCAGCAAACACGCAACTTGCCGATAATACCATAATAAAAATTACAACTAAACTAATTGATTTTTTCAACAGCTTCGCCTCCCTATACGCATATTATATGATTATTTAATATCACCATGAATTTCAACATCTGCCATCTCAACTATTTGATTCTTTCCGTTGACAAATACTACATCAGGTTTGAAAACTTTTCCTTCATCTTCTGTCATCATTGCATAAGCAATGATAATCACAATATCTCCTGAATGAAACAATCTAGCCGCTGCTCCATTTATTCCGATTATTCCAGTTCCTCTTTCACCTTCAATAATATAGGTTTCAATTCTAGCTCCATTATTATTATTGACAATAGCTACTTTTTCTCCGGGCAACATATTTGCCGCTTCTAATAAATCTTTATCAATCGTCACACTTCCAACGTAATTTAAATTAGCCTCAGTCACAGTTGCTCTATGAATTTTACTTTTATACATTGTTACAAACATTTTTTACGCCTCCATAATAATATTATCTATCAATCTAGTTTTTCCAATATGCACTGCTAATGCAATGAGTACTTTACCTTCTACAATATCTATCGATTCCAAATTCTCCATATCAACTATTTCTATATAGTCAATTTTTGAAGAATCAACCGATTCAATAATTTCCATCATTTCATTCTTTATAATATCTGTTTTTTTGATGTTGTCAAGTAGAATCAAATCTTTTGCTTTATTTAGAGATTTACTCAACGTCAATGCATCTTGTCTCTCTTTTTCACTAAGGTTTACGTTCCTTGAACTCATAGCCAATCCATCATTTTCTCTAACAATTGGAACAGCAATGATTTCTATATCAAAATTCAAATCCTTGACCATTCTATTGATTACACTGACTTGTTGTGCATCCTTTTGCCCAAAATAAGCTTTATCTGGATTAACGATGTTGAAAAGTTTTGAAACAATAGTGGTTACACCTTTAAAATGGCCAGGTCTTGATTTCCCGCAAAGTTTATTAGTCAATCCTGACTCTACATTTACATAAGTCCCATATCCACCAGGATACATCTGCTCGACTTTTGGAAAAAACAAATAATCGACATCTAGATTTTCAAGTAAACTTTGATCCTTTTCTAAATCTCTTGGATAAGTATCTAAATCTTCATTTGGTCCAAATTGAGTCGGATTGACAAAAATGCTCACAACTATAATGTCATTATCAACTTTGGCAGCTTTCACTAAAGATAAGTGCCCGTCATGTAAATAGCCCATTGTAGGAACAAATCCAACTGAAAGATCTTCTCTTTTCATTTTTTTTACTATTTGTCTCATTTCATTGAATTCATTTATTATTTTCATATTTATCACCTAATATAATTTTTCTAAAACATCATCATCTATTTTAAAACCATGTTTTTCTTCAGGAAAAACACCTGTGTTGATCTCTTCATTATACTTGATTACCGCTTCTTTAATCTGAATACCTAATTCAGCATATTTTTTCACGAATTTCGGAGTGAAATCAGGATACATCCCAAGCATATCTTGAATAACCAACACTTGCCCATCAGTATATCTTCCAGCACCGATTCCTATGGTTGGAATTGTTAAAGATTCACTGATTATCTTTGCCAATTTTTCAGGTATCGCCTCTAGAACTATTGCAAAAACACCTAACTCTTCTAAAAGTTTGGCTTCTTCAATAATTTTTTTTGCAACTCCTTCATCTTTACCTTGGACTTTAAATCCTCCAAAGGCATTGACCGATTGTGGTGTCAACCCTAAATGTCCAAGTACCGGAATTTGCGCATCGATAATTCCCTTGATCTTATCTTTGACATGGAAACCACCCTCTAGTTTAACAGCTTGTGCTCCACTCTCTTGAATTGCTATTCCTGCATTTCTAATTGCATCTTCTACTGTTGTATGGTATGTCATAAACGGCATGTCCAAAACCACAAAAGCATTTTCAGTTCCTCTCACCACAGCTTTTGTATGATGAATCATATCATCAAGAGTTACACTTAATGTATTTTCATAACCTAACATAACCATTCCTAAAGAATCTCCAACCAAAATCGAGTCGACTCCTGCCTGATCAATAAGTTTTGCTGTTGTATAGTCATACGCAGTCAACATAGATATTTTATGTCCTTTTTCTTTTGAATCAACAAAGAACGTCACATTAAATTTAGCCATTATTTTCACTCTCCTTCAACATTTGAAAAAGTCTATTATATTGTTCTTCTGTAATTTTGTCCTTAGACATCTGCAAGGTTTTTTTTGCTAACAATACATATAGAAGTTTTGAATCTCCTTCCAAACACTCCAAGTGTTGTTTTACAGTCTCGCTGTCTCCTCGAGACACTGGACCCGTAAGAGCTAACTTAGGTCCCTTATCAAGAATACTATTTGTTGTTCCTAAAATTAGCGGTCTAAACGCTTCTATAGAATTCTCTCTATCCATTCCTATTTCATCTAATAAGTCAAACCCAAAATCAATTAAAGCAGTTGTCAAATTAGATATCACTGATGCAGCTAAATGATATTGACTTTTATGCTGTGTATCAATAACATGATATTGATTCATAATCATCTCTAAAATTTCTGTTAGTACCATAGATTCTTTGTTTTCTACAAAGATATGCATTTCTTTCAAGTATTGATTACTGATGCAATAACTGGAAAAAGTCTGTAACGGATGAAATGTAAATACATCAGCATTTTTTTCTTTTAACGGCGACAAAACCTGTGCCGATAAACTACCGCTGGTATGTGCAAATGTTTTTAATGACAAATCCATTTGCATCTGCAAAATCATTTCTACTACTGCACTTATCTGATCGTCATTGACAGTAATAAATATCACATCTGTTTTATCAATAAAATCCTTAAGATTAGTTGTGTAACTAAACTTCTTTTTTTTAATTTCTTCATTGATAGAAGTATCGGTCCTAACAAAAAAACCAGAAATTATAAGTCCATTATCAGCAAAATAGCTCGCTAAATTTGTACCCACTTTTCCGGCTCCAATA